>JADGQH010000315.1 GCA_017881985.1 Chloroflexota bacterium
GGAGGCGTCCGACGCGCTCCGCCGCGCCCTCGAGGCGGCCGAGGTCCCGCTCGTGGCGCACGAGTCGAAGCCGCTCCTCGTGGCTCGGCTGGCCGAGGACCCGGACGCAGTGCCCACGCCGGTCGCGTTCGACACGCAGATCGCCGCGTATCTCCTCAACGCGTCGCTGCGGAGCCAGGCGATTGCCGATGTCGTCGCCGAGCGGCTCGACCTCGTGTTGCCGCCCGCCGCGGCGGGCCTCGCCCCGTCCGCCCGGGCCGGCCTGGAGGCCCTCGCCGCGCTCGCCGTCCGGGAGCCCCTCGCCGCCGCGCTCACGGAGGGGGCGCTGGACCGGCTGTTCGCCGAGCTCGAGCTCCCGCTCATCCCGATCCTCGCCCGGATGGAGGCGACGGGCGTCGCGATCGACCTCCCGGCGCTCAGCCTCCTCGACGTGGAGTTCGCGGGCGAGCTGGCGCGCCTGGAGGCCGAGGTCTTCGTCGACGTGGGCCACGAGTTCACGCTCGGGAGCCCGAAGCAGCTGGAGCAGGTCCTCTTCTACGAGCTCAACCTGCCCAAGGGGAAGCGCACCAAGACCGGCTTCTCCACGGACGCGTCGGTGCTCGAGGAGCTGCGGGCGGCCCACCCGGCGGTCGGGAAGCTCCTCGACTGGCGCCTCTACTCGAAGCTCCGCAGCACCTACATCGCCGCGCTCCCTGAGCTGCTCGCGGACGACGGCCGGCTGCACACGACCTTCCACCAGGCGGTGGCGGCGACGGGACGGCTCTCCTCCTCCGACCCGAACCTGCAGAACATCCCGATCCGGACGCCGCTCGGGCGCCGTATTCGCCGGGCGATCGTGGCCGGCGCGCCGGACGTGACGCTCGTGGCGGCCGACTACAGCCAGATCGAGCTGCGGATCCTGGCCCACGTGTCGGGCGACGCGCACCTCCGCGAGGCGTTCCTGGCCGGCGCGGACATCCATCGCGACACGGCGGCCCTCGTGCTCCACAAGGAGCCCGCCGACATCACGCCGGACGAGCGCTCGATGGCCAAGATGGTCAACTTCGGGATCGCCTACGGCATGAGCGACTTCGGGCTGTCGAGCCGGGCGAACATCCCGCGCGCGGAGGCGAAGGCCTTCATCGATCGTTACTTCGCGACGTACTCCGGGATCAGCTACTACATGCTTCACATCAAGGAGACCGCGCGCCAGCAGGGCTACGTCACGACGCTCCTGGGCCGGAGACGGGAGATCCCGGAGCTGCGCGCGACGAACCCGTCGCTGCGCGGGGCGGGGGAGCGGATGGCCATCAACATGCCGATCCAGGGGACCGCGGCGGACATCATGAAGATCGCCATGATCCGGGTGGACCGGAGGCTCCGGGCCGAGGGCTTCCGGTCGCGGCTCCTGCTCCAGGTCCACGACGAGCTGCTGCTCGAGGTGCCCCGCGACGAGGTCGCACGCCTGGTCCCGGTCGTGCGAGAGACGATGGAAGGCGCCCTTGCGCTCGACGTCCCGCTCACCGTCGACGTCAAGACCGGCGACGACTGGGAGTCGATGACGGTCGTCCCGCGCAGCGCCGACGCCCCGGTCGTTTGAACCGGAGCCAGCGAGTGCTCAGCCGACCCTGGTCACGCGAGAGGGAGGAGACGTGGAGATAGTCGCGGGTGCCCTGCTCAGCGCCGGGCTCCTCTGGTTCGTGGTCTACACGGCCGTTCGCGGGGCGATCGGCGATCTTCGGCCAGCGGGGCCCGCCTTCAGGCTGACATGGTCGGACGTGGACGAGCACGGCGAGCTGATGGTCCAGAACGCCGGCCGGACGCCCGTGTTCGACGTCGTCGTGTCTGGCCCCGGTCGGTCGGGCGCGCCGCTGACGGAGGCGCTCCTCCTCCACCCCGGCGAATGCCTGCGGGCTGCCGTGACCGAAGGCGCGCTCGGGGAGGGTGAGCGAGCTGACGGCCACGAGCGCATCGTCCACCTGGCGGTCCGCCACCGCGCCACGCTCCTCCCGCTGGGTGCCGAGATCAGGACGGCCGTCCCCGTCCGCATCCCCATCGCCGGCACGGCCCGCCGGGCGTTCGCCTGAGCGCAGGATGCCCGAGCTAAACGTGGCGCGCCCGAATCGCTTCGTCGCCGCCGACCCCGACGACCTCGCGCGGGTCCCGGAGAACGCCGGTGCCCTCGCCATGCTGGGCGCCCTGGCGAGCCCGCAGCGTGTGGACGAGGCGCCGCCGTGGATCGTGGGCGGGTTCAGTGTGGGCGTCCACCCGGACCTCGTGGTCCACTTCTTCGCGATCGCCGAGGCGACCGGCCGGCCGGCGCGCTTCGTCTACGGGCGCCCTGCCCTCATCGACCGCGAGAACCGGCTCCTCGCCTACGCGAACAACATGCACGATCTGTACCTCCGGCTGGGACGCGCCGGGTGGGACGCGGCAATCGCGCATGGAGCCGTGCCACGCCCGCGCCTGGGGCCTGGCTGGCTCTGGATCGACGCATGGCTCGTGGACGTCCCGCGCCCCGATCGGGTCGGGACGATCGCCGGCTGGCTCGGGGCCGTGGCGAATGCCTGAGCTGCCCGAGGTCGAGACGGTCGCCCGCGATCTGCGCGGGCTCGTCGTCGGCGCGACGATCGTGGGAGCCGCCGGCGACTGGCCGCGGTTGATCGGCTCGCATGCGTCGATCGCCGCATTCTCGGACGCGGTCGCGGGCCGGCGCATCGAGGCCGTCGGACGGCGCGCGAAGCTGGTCGTGGTGGAGCTGTCGGGCCATGCCGCGCTCACGATCCACCTCAAGATGACCGGCCAGCTCTTCGTGGTCTCGTCCGGCACGCCCGCCGACCGACACGTCCACCTCGTCCTTGCGCTCGATGACGGTCGCGAGCTCCGATTCCGCGATATCCGCAAGTTCGGCCGGATGGGGCTCTGGCCCCGCGATCCGCTGAGCGGCGCGGTCCTCGACGCCGAGGATGGCGGCGAGCTGTTCGCGGGCCACGGGCCCGAGCCGCTCGACGACGCGTTCACGCTGCGCGCGTTTCGAGCGCGGCTGCGAGGCCGCCATGCGCGGCTCAAGCCGCTGCTCCTGGACCAGGCGTTCATCGCCGGCATCGGCAACATCTACGCGGACGAGGCGCTCTGGCGCGCCCGTCTCCACCCCCTGCGCCGGGCGGCGTCCCTTCGTCCGCCCGATGAGGCGCGCCTCTATCGCGAGGTCCGCGCGGTGCTCACGGAGGCGATCGAGCGACGCGGCTCGTCTGTTGACGACTACACGGCCCCCGACGGCGACGGCGCCATGCAGGAGCACCTGCAGGTCTACCAGCGGGCCGGGGCCCCGTGCTTCCGCTGCGGCCGGCCGGTCAGGCGCATCGTGGTGGGGCAGCGCGCGACCCATTTCTGCTCCTGGTGCCAGCGACT
>JADGQH010000316.1 GCA_017881985.1 Chloroflexota bacterium
CTCCTCCGCGTCGCGGCCATCGTCGGGATAGAGGCCGATCCCGATGCTGACCGTGACCGTCGCGTCGCCGCCCGGCAGCGCGAATGGCGCGCCGACGGCTGCCCGGATCTTCTCGGCGAGCGCGATCGCGTCAGGGCCAGCCCGGAGCGACTCGAGCAGGATCACGAACTCGTCGCCGCCGATGCGGGCAACCGTGTCGGCGGCTCGAAGGCTCTGGGTAAGCCTCTCTGCGACCCCGCGGAGCACCAGGTCGCCGACGTCATGCCCTCGCGAATCATTGATGCGCTTGAAGCCGTCGAGGTCGATGAAGAGGATCGCGAAGCTCGTCTTGTATCGTCCTGCCCGGACCAGGAGCTGGTTCAGCCGGTCGAACATGAGATAGCGGTTCGGCAGCCCGGTCAGCGTATCGTGCGTGGCGAGATGCTCGAGGGTGATCTCGGCCCGCTTGAGCTCGTTGATCTCCCGGGTGATCCCGAGCAGGCCCACAACGTTGCCCGCCGCGTCGTGCAGCGGCGTCTTCGTGGTCAGCGTCCAGTTCACCTGGCCACCTTCGAGGCGGCGGCTCTCCGTCAGGCCGATGATCGGCTCGTCCGTTTCCATGATTCTCGAGTCGTCGAGCATGGTGATCTCGCCGAACTCGCGGCCGAACAGCTCGATATCGGTCCTGCCGATGAGCTCCGCCGGATCTGCGCGTCCGAGGTCCAGCGCCATCTTCCGGTTCACGCGCACGAGGCGGCACTGGCGGTCCTTGAAGTAGATGCTGTCGACCATCGTCTCCATCAGGGACCGAAAGAGGAAGCCATCGTCGAGGGAGACGTCCGGCGACACCGTTACCACCTTCTGACGCGGATAGGTCCCGGGTGACGCTGCGGCCGTTGTCGATCGCGTGGCCGGCGGCGCTCCAGTTGCGCGCATAGTGGACCTTCGATCGGCGCTGGGTATGGCATGCACGCAGACGGCCCTGCGGGCCGAGTCGCGCGAGCGCGCACCCCGCGCTCCGCGCTCCGCGCTCAGCGCAGGGTGACGTCGACCGTGACGAGGCTCGTGCCGGGCGCCGGCAGTGGGACGACGGCGCCCGCGATCGGCCGTCCGTCCACGAGCAGGGACGCGGCGCTCCCCGGGCCCTCCCGCCGCGCGCGGATCTCGTAGGTCACGCCGCGAAAGTCGCGGCGGGCCTGGAAGCCGGGCCACGACGCCGGGATCACGGGGACGATCATCAAGCCCTCAAAGGTCGGCCGGATCCCCAGGATCCACTGCGTGGCGGCGACGAACGCCCAGGCGGCCGTCCCCGTCAGCCACGCGTTGCGCGCCATGCCGAACTGGGGATGGGCCGGCCCGCAGATATTCTGGGAGTAGACGTAGGGCTCCGCCCGGTAGAGGTCCGCGTCGGCTTGGGCCAGGGGCAGGATCCGCCGGTGGTGGCGGAGCGCTTCGTCGCCACGGCCGAGCATGGCGGCTGCGATCACGAGCCACGTGTTGGCGTGGCAGAAGATCCCGCCGTTCTCCTTGGCGCCCGGCGGGTAGGTGGAGGTGCCCCGGACGCGCTCGTCGCCGCCGTCGTATGGCGGCCAGAGGAGCGCGGTCCCGAATGGCGTCGCCAGGTGTTCCTCGACCGATGTCAGCGCCCGCTCCGCACGGTCGCGCGGGGCGACCTCGCCGAGGATCGACCAGGTCTGCGGGTTCAGGTTGATGCGATGGCGCTCCTCGGCCGACACCCCGATGGGGAGGCCGTCGTCGTCGAACGCCCGGGCGTACCAGGCGCCGTCCCAGGCGACCGCATTGACGATCCGGGCCATCTCGGCGTGAAGATCACGGAGGTGGGCGGCCTCCGTGGGCCGGCCCGCGTGGCGACACACGTCAGCGAGGTCCAGGACGGTGCGGCAGAACAGCATCGCGCACCAGACGCTCTCGGCCTTGCCGGATCCATGGTCGACGTTGAGGGTGTCGTCCCAATCGGCGAACCCGGCCCGCGGAAGACCGTGGGGGCCGCGGTTGGCCAGCGTGAACTCGATGGCCTGGCGCATGTGCGTCCAGATCGTGGCGTCGTCGCCGTCGGCCCACGGGACGCAGTCATCGAGATGGGCGAGATCGCCCGTCTCGCGCAGGTAGGCGCACGTCGCGAGGACCAGCCACAGGTGGTCGTCGGAGAACCACTGGGGCCAGGAGGGGAACTCCGCGGCGAGCCCCGGGCCGCCCTCGCCGGTGAGCGGGAAGACCTGGTGCCAGGCGTGACCGTCGCTGAATTGGAGCGCCCATGTGCGCGTGAGGGTCGTGCGGGCCTGCGCCGGCAGGCTGTGCATCGTCCCGAGCGTGTCCTGGGCAGAGTCCCGGGTTCCCATGCCGCGACCCAGCCCCGTCTCGTAGCCGGAGACGAAGCGCGACCAGTTGAGCGTCGTCCGGCACTGGACCTGGTTCCAGGCGTTGAGCATCTCGTTCATCTCGGAGTCGGGCGTGTCGACCGTGAAGCGCCCCAGGTACTCGCTCCAATCGGCGCGCAGGTCGTCGAAGGCCCGGTCGACCTCCGATCGATCGGCGTAGCGCGCGACCACGGCTGCGATCTGCTCGGGGTGATCGGTCATGCCGAGGACGTACACAAGCCGGCGCTCCTCGCCCGGCCCGAGCTCGAGGTCGTGGGACAGCGACCCGATCGAGTTGCCGCGCGGCGAGCCGACGTTCGTCGGCTCGCCGGTCTCGACGACGATCGGCGCCGCGAGATCGCGGCAGCGGCCCACGAAGTCGTCCCGGTCGCCTGTCCAGCCCACCGGCGGCTCGCTTGCCCCGAGGAACGTGGTCGTCGCGCGGAATCGCGTGGACGCGAGGACGGCGTTGCCCTCGCGCCGGCTCGACATGATGTGCTGCGACCAGTCCAGGTTCTGCTGGTCGCTCACGCTGTCGAAGTAGCCGAACTCGGCGTACGAGAACGTGCGGATGCGGCGGGCCCGCCGGCCCGTGTTCCGGATCCGCACGACCCACAGCTCGCACGCGCAGGCCGCGTGGCCAGCGCCCGGTGGGACGAAGTACAGGAGCTCGCTCTCGATCCCGTCGAACGAGCTCCGGATCCGCGTGTAGCCGGGCCCGTGCCGGCACTCGTAGTCCTCCACGTCTCCCTTGACGGGTTGCCAGGTGGGGCTCCAGAAGTGCCCGGTCGCCTGGTCCCGCAGGTAGACGTAGCGTCCCGGCTGGTCGGCCGGGATCGCGTTGTAGCGGTAGCGGGTGGCGCGGCGCTCGCGAGGATCGCGGTCGAACGAGAAGCCGCCAGCGGTGTTCGAGATGATCCCGCCGTAGCCGCCCTGCCCGAGGTAGTTGATCCAGGGCGTCGGCGTGTCGGGCCGGCGGATCACGTATTCGTGGGTCGTGGCGTCGAGGTACCCGTACGGGGAGACCGCCGG
>JADGQH010000317.1 GCA_017881985.1 Chloroflexota bacterium
GCTGGGCGATCGCGCGGGCCTCGTGGTCGGGGCAACGGCGCCGGCCGAGCTGGCCGCCCTCCGCGAGCTGGTGCCGGGCTTGGCGTTCCTCGTGCCGGGCGTTGGTGCCCAGGGCGGCGAGGCTGCCGACGTCCTCGCGAGCGGCGTCGCGACCGCGGGACCGGCCGGTGGGAGGCCGGGCGGCGGGCTGATCGTCAACGTCTCGCGGGGTATCGCGGGTGCCGCGCTCGGGACGCCGTCGGCCGACCAGCCGGACGATCCCGGTGAGCGTCTCGCGGACTCGGCCCGCGCGTGGGCCGCGCGCCTGCCTGTGCTACGCTGAATCGGCCGCCAGTCCCGCCCGGCTGCACGGGCGGAGCGGCCCGGATCCAGTAGTCAGAGGTTCGCCGCGATGCCGAACATCGGCCCCGTCGAGCTGGTCATCATTCTGGTGATCGCGCTTCTCGTCATCGGCCCGGGCAAGCTTCCGGACGTCGGCTCGGCCCTTGGCAAGAGCATCCGCGAGTTCCGCAAGGCGGCTACGGACGTGCAGGAGTCGGTCAAGCTCGACGCGCCGATCGCACCCGTGGCTCCTGCTCCGGCACCGGTGGCCCCCGTCGCCGCGGTCGTCGCGCCCCCCGCCGTCGTCGCAGTACCGGCGCCGCTCCCTGCCGTGAACACGCTGGCCGCCCCGGCGACGCCGAACGAGCTGAGCGCACCGGCCGCGCCCGATCCCGCCGCGGCGGCCGCCGACGCGCCGACCGAGGCGAGGGTCTAGCGACCGTCGAGCGAGGGTTCGCATGACGGACGCCGACCTCGTCCGCGACGTCGGCGGCCTGGTCCCATCCGCGTCGCCGTCGCCGCCGGCTGCCCCGGCCGCCGCCGGGGACGAGTCGGTGATGTCGCTCGTCGACCACCTCTCGGAGCTCCGGCGCCGCATCGCCATCTCGCTGCTCGCGATCGCGCTCGGCTCCGCCGTCGGCTTCTACTTCGCACCGCAGCTCATCACGTTCCTCAAGGCGCCGCTCAACCTCGGCAAGCCGCTCGTCTACACGGGCCTGGGTGATGCGTTCTTCATCAACCTAAAGCTCGCGATCGTCGTCGGGATCGTGCTCGCGATGCCCATCCTCGTCTGGCAGCTGTGGCGGTTCATCTCGCCCGGCCTGACCCGGGAGGAACGGCGGATGGCCCGCCCGTGGGCCCCGCTCGCGATCGTGTTCTTCGTGATCGGCGTGACCGTGGCGTACGTGATCCTGCCCTTCGCCTCCACGTTCCTTCTGAGCTTCTCCTCGGCAGACCTCCAGCCGCTCATCACCGCGAGCGAGTACTTCGGATTCGTGACGACGCTGTTCCTCGTGTTCGGGCTCGTCATGGAGTACCCGATCGTGCTGGTGCTGCTCGCCAAGGTCGGGATCATCAACAGCGCCCGGCTGCGCCGATCGCGCCGGGTCGTCATCCTCGCGATCGCGATCATCAGCGCGGTCGCGACGCCGGGCGGGGATCCGATCAGCCCGACGGTGCTGGGCGTGACCATGTACCTGCTCTACGAGTTCTCGATCGTCCTGATCCGCCTCGGCGGCCGATGAGCGCGGCGTAGACTCCGGCAATGGCCAAGATCCCGCCGGTGACGCCCTTCCGGCTTCGAGATACCGACGAGTCACCGCGCGGCGGCGAGCCCGGTCAGCACGTCGTGGTCCTGTCCGGGCTCTCGGGGGCAGGCAAGACCGCGGCCACGAAGCTCTTCGAGGACCTTGGCTACGCGTGCGTGGACAACCTGCCGGGAGAGCTGCTCCCGGGGCTCGCGGACCTCATCGCGAGCGAACCTGCCCGCTTCGACCGCGTGGCGATCGTGCTGGACGTGCGGGCGGGCGACGCGTCAGTGGCATTCGCGGCGATGCGCGGGGCGCTGGAAGGGCGCGGGATCCGCCCCCAGGTCTTCTTCCTCGAGGCGCGCGACGACACCCTCATCCGGCGCTACTCCGAGAGCCGCCACCGCCACCCGCTTGCGGGGCCGGGCGGAATTGCGACCTCAATCGCGCACGAGCGCCGCCTCCTCGCCGCGGTTCGCGCCGAGGCAGACGTGGTCCTCGATACCTCCGACCTGTCGCTGCGCGAGCTCAAGGAACGGATCTTCAGCCAGCTCTGGCAGGTCGTGGACCCCGACCAGCTCTCCATCCAGCTGATCAGCTTCGGCTACAAGTTCGGCGTGCCGCTCGAATGCGACCTGGTCTTCGACGTCCGCTTCCTGCAGAACCCGTACTACGTGCAGGAGCTGCGGCGCCTCTCGGGCCTTGCCGAAAGCGTCCGGGCGTACGTCCTCGACCAGCCCCTGGCCCGGCGCTTCCTTGCCGCCGTCGAGGAGCTCCTGGACCTGACCCTGCCGGCCTATCTCGCCGAGGGCAAGACACGGCTGACGATCGGGATTGGGTGCACCGGCGGGTTCCACCGCTCGATCGCGCTGGCGGAGGAGATCGGCGCCTGGCTGGAGGCGCAGGGCCACGGGACGGTGAGCATCTTCCATCGCGAGCTCGAGCGCGGGTGAGCCCCGCATGAACCTTCGCCGCTGGCTCCGGCCGGGGATCGGGGTCAAGCGCTGGCTGGGCGTCGCGTTCGTCGGCCTGACCGCCCTCGCGCTCGCCGGCGCACTCGCGCTTCGCCAGCTCTATCGCGACGTGGAGGTCGAGGGGCCCGTGCAGGGGGCAATCTCCCTGGTCACGCTCCAGTTCCTGCCGTACTGGATCCGCGCCGCGGTGCTGCTCGGCCTCGGCATCTTCCTGTTCGGCTACGGGTCGTACCGCGTCGTGCGCGCCCTGCTCGGTCCGTTCACCGAGAGCGGCGAGGAACCCCTCGTCGACCTCGTGTATCGACGCCGCCTCCTGGCCCGGGGTCCGCGTGTCGTCGCGATCGGGGGCGGGACCGGCCTCTCCACGCTCCTGCGCGGCCTGAAGGAGCGATCGGCGAACATCACCGCCATCGTCTCGGTTGCCGACGACGGGGGATCCACCGGGCGCCTGCGCGAGCAGCTCGGGATCGCCGCCGTCGGGGACATCCGCAACTGCCTGGCGGCGCTCGCGGAGACCGAGTCCGCGATGGCGCAGCTGCTCCAGTACCGCTTCACGCAGGACGAGGGCAACCTTGCCGGGCATGCCGTGGGCAATCTCCTCATCGCAGCCATGAACGCGATCGACGGCGGGGACTTCGAGGAGGCGATCCGCCACATGAACCGGGTGCTGGCCGTCCGCGGCCGGGTGGTGCCCGCATCGGGGACGCCCCTCGTGCTGCACGCGCGCCTCCGCGACGGAAGCCTGGTCGACGGGCAGTCGCGGATCGCGCGGACGCGGGCCATCGAATCCGTCTGGCTGGAGCCCGCCGACGTGCGGGCGTCGCGTGACGCCGTCGAGGCGATCG
>JADGQH010000089.1 GCA_017881985.1 Chloroflexota bacterium
CGGAAGAACGAGAGATACCAGCCGTCGCTCGAGACCAGGTGCGCGAGCGTGGCCATGATCGGGCCGTAGGTCCCGGGCGTGGAGGTCACCAACTGCTCGGGGGTGAGGGTGGCGCAGGCGTCGATGAGTCGTTCCGTCGCCCAGATGTGGTGGGCAAACGCATCGTCGAGGAGCGAGGTCATCGCGACGCCCCGGCCGCGTCCGCCGAGCCGGCCTTCGTCGCAACCTCTCCGATGATCGCGGCGACCTCGGCCGGGCGCGACCACATCGGCCAGTGGCTGGTCGGCAGGTCGATCCAGGTGATGTCGTGGAGCTCGGGGATCCCCGCGAGGAACGACCACTCCGGGTGCTCCTTCGCGTACTTCTGGTAGTCGGCCGCCGAGTACCCGGTCGCGATGATCGTCGAGGGGATGTCCAGGCGGGCGTCATTCGTGAACTCGTAGCCCTCGCGCAGCAGGGCACCGGGGACCGGGACTGCACGCTCGCGAAACTTCGCAAGCTGCGCCTCGGACAGGCCAGTCAGGTTCTCCTCGGCCGCGAGCTCGTCCCAGACGAGCGGCTTCTCGACGCCGGCGAAGTGAGGATCGAGCGGCGGCTTCCCGGGCGCGGTATCGACGTAGACCATCGCGGCGATCCGCTCGGGCACGCGGTCACTCGCCGCATAGCCCGAGTACCCGCTGGCACTGTGGACCGCGAGGACGACTGGGGCGTCGGCCACCTCGATCGCCCGGACGATCGCTCCGACGTGGTCGACGAAGTGGATCGAGGAGCGGTCGGCGCCGGCCGACTCGAGACCGGGCAGCGTCAGCGCGGTCACCTCGTGGCCGTCAGCGCGGAGCTTCTCGGCCACTTCGTCCCACGCCCACGCTCCCAGCCAGAACCCGGGGACCAGGATGATCGGTGCACTCATGCTCGTCTCCCATCGTTGCGGCTTCGTCGCGGGCTCAGGTCCGGTGGACGGCCATTGTGTTCGAAGTCGATGCGCATCACGACCCGCCGCAACGAGGCGCGGAACACTTCGGTCATCCCGGCCGCCTCGAAGATGCTGCGGGTGCCCACGTGGGTCTCTCCCCACGTGATCTCGACACCCGGTTCGGTGATCATCGGATAGCACGGGCAAAGCGGCCAGGGTGTGGTCTCACACTCCGTTTAGGCAGCAATGATCCCGGTGGCATCGCATGGCCCCGCGAGGTATCAAGCGGCGTGCGTCGCAAGACCAGGCAAGCCATGGCCTTGTGAGGTGAGCTCGAGGCCGAGCGGAGCGCCGTTCCGATGCCCCACGGTCTCTGAACCATCGGCGGCGGCCGCACCATCAACTTGATCCCTGGGTCCCTCCAGGCCAGCTACATGGCAGCTCAGTTCAAAGAGTGAGAAGCGGGAACGCACCGAGGTGACCCATTCAAAGCCCGCCCGGCGTGTCTCCGAGACGGCAACTGCGACCAGACGCTCGCCCATTCCCTCCCGGCGGGGTCTCGGTCACGGGCGGGCGAGGAAGAGCCGCTTCTCGGTTGCGATGTGGGGTGCCCACTTGAGATGGTCCGCGCCTGCGAAGCGCAGGTACGCGCGGAGCGCGTCGCGCATCGCGTCGACGAACCCGTCGGCGCGGTTCGGCGCGAAGCCGTCCTGCCACCAAACGTCGAGGACCTGCACGACGCCAGCTTCCCGCTCGATGCGCGGCTCGATCCTTCCTACCAAACGGTCCCCGAAGACGATCGGGAGCACGTACCAGCCCCAGCGGCGCTTCGTCGGTGGGAAGAAGCCCTCCCACACATAGTCGAAGTCGAATAGGCTCGCGAGGAGCGCGGTGTCCCACAGCAGCGAGTCGAACGGGGCAATGAACGCGACGGACGGCGTCGCCTCCGGCGGCGCCTGCAAAAGCGAGAGCTCCTCGGCGAGCACGAAACGCGGACCGCGCACGCCCTCGAGCTCGACGGGCAGGAGCGCGCCGAGCTCGACCAGCTCCTTGCGCAGCTCGTTGCGCTCCTGCGGGTCGGCGATGCGGGCGAACGTGCCGCCGGCGCCGCCGGCGCCGAGCAGGCCGTGCGCGCGGTAGCGGGACAGGAGCTTGTGGCGAAGCTGGTCGCGGACTGGCACCTCCTGCGCCAGCACCTCGGCCGGAAGCAGGCGCTCGATGAGGTCGTAATACCGGACGTTGCCGTCGCGCCGGGCCAGGCCGACGATGCCGGCGACGGTGTACGCCTCGAGCACGGAGTGGACGGCGTTCTCCGGCATCCCGAACCAGTCCTTCGTGGCTCCGGCCTCGCCGTCGAAGTCGCGTGATGACAAGGGTCCTTCTGCGCGGATACGCTCGAGCACGCGCTCGGCAACTGCTGCGTTCTCGGCAAGGGCCGCGGCGTGGAACTGCCGCCCCTTCCGGCCCGAGCTCGAACGGAACCAGGGAACCTCGCTCATCGGGATGAACGACAGGGCCTTGTTGGTCGTCTCGAAGATCTCGCCGCGTTCGTAGAGCACGTCGCACCACGCCGGCTCGTACTCGGCGACGCGCGCGTGCAGCACAAGGTCGTGGCTCCGGCCGGCGACCGCGATCGGGTCGAACTGGATCGACCCGAGCTTCCGGAAGACCTCGAGCACCCCGTCGGTGCCTCCCGCGAGAGACCGCGAAGGCGCGAGGAAGTGCCGCGCGAGGAGAAAGCGGCGCGCCGCCTCAGCAGTAACCTTCACTTTGAAGACACTAGCTTGTCGGCGGCCAACCGCGCTACCTGCGCCACCAAGGCATCAGGGCCATGATCCCGCTCGACCACGTCCTGATCTACGGTCGTCGGCACCTCGAGGGAGTGCTTCAGGCATACGTCGCGCACTACGTGGCCGAGAGATCACATCGGGGCTGAGCTTGGCCGTGCCGGCCGGTCACCGAACACCGGAGGTCTGGGGGACGACCCTTGCGCCTGTCGAACGGAGGGACGTGCTCGGCGGGTTGATCCACGAGTATCGCCGGGCGGCGTGATGGGTTTCTTGAACCCTTCAGGCTCGCCGAAGAGATCACGCTCCTATCAAGTCACGCCCGGCGCGCCCGACTCCCGCCGGGGGACGCTCAAGATCGGAGTCACCACCCTCACGGGCTGGACATGCCATACGTAGAGTCACCCCGGCGGGTTCGGACGAACGCTCGCGGTTGAGCGCGGCGCAGGCAAGAGCCTACGCATGCCATCGAGCGTTGGTGACGCAGTCCGCGCGGCGGGCCTGGTGCTTCGCGTCCGCGCCTCTGACTGGCGAGTCGGTCGAGCTTCTCGAGTCGCCTTTGGCCGAGGGTTCAGCCAGCCTCCAGCGGCCACGAGGGCCCCGGTAAAGAGCCGGGGCCCTCGGTCGGCCGTTCGAGCGCGTCAGTGGCGGTCACGGACAGGTCCGCGCCGACCTCGATCCCCGGGCCGGAGACCGCCTCCTCCCTCCCCGCGCCCAGGGCTACTGCGGCGACAGGATCGCCAGGGAGCAGTAGTCGATGGGCCGCCGACCAGGCAAGGGCGAGTGGGCGGACTCCGCTCGGCGTCACGACATTGCCGTGAACCACGCTGCCGTCCGGCTCCGGGTGGAGGGTCAGGATGCCGTCACTCGTCGCGAGCTCCAGGCGGGTCCAGTGACCTGCGGGATCGAGCTCCAGGAATAGGTCGCTGACGATCGCACCGCTTCGGTCGCGGCGGACCGCCCGCCACCGACGCCCGCGTCGCCCTTCGGCGACAGACCAGAGGACATCGCCATTGTCGGGCAGGGGCAGCCGTCCGGCCCGCCGGAGCGGCGTCCTCGACTGCTGGCGTTCGACCGGGGGTTCGCTCATATCCAACCGAGTCGGCCAAGATCGATCGCGCTGGCTTGCGTCACGCCGGCAGGATACCGTCCAGCACGGGGAGGCCCACCGGGGACGCCGGCGGGCCTGCGCCCGGCTGGAGGAGGAGCGAGTTCGACGGACGTGGCGGGGCACACGAGGTTGCCATCGTGCGGTAGTCGACGCTGGTGGTATATAAGGGGTGAACGAGGGCTTCGGCTCGCGGGCGTCCCATCCGTCATCACAGGCCGAGCGCATGGCAGCGAACGACTCCGGCCACTCATCCGTCGGCCCAGGTCTCGACGCGGGCGGATCGGCCATCGAGCCGCACTTTCGGCTCCTTGCGGAGCACGGCCCGGACGTCTTCTACCGCGTGCGTCTGACCCCCGGGCCCGTCCTCGACTACATCAGCCCAGCCACGACGACGGTCACCGGGTACACCCCTCAAGAGTTGTACGGGGATGCCAGCCTGTGGCTGCGGCTCGTGCATCCTGACGATCGGGCGCTGATCCCTGACGCAGCGGCGCTCGCCGGCCAGTCGGCTCAGGCGATCGCGGCGCCGGTGGTGCTGCGCTGGGTGCGCCGGGACGGAACGATCCGCTGGACCGAGCACCGCAGCATCCCGGTCTACGGTGCCAACGGAGATCTGGTGGCCATCGAGGGAGTGGCGCGCGACGTGAGCGCCAGGGTCGAGGGACGGGAGCGCCTGCGCACGTCGGAGGCGCGCCTGTGGGATCTGCTCTCAAACATCGAGCTCGGCGCGCTGGTCCTCGATCCGCTGGGCAAGGTCGAGTTCATCAATGACTTCCTCCTGACCCTGCTCGGCCGCAGCCGCGAGGAGGTACTCGGAGCCGATTGGTTCGACACCGCAGTTCCGAGGCGGGAGCGGCCGGCGGTGCGGGCCGCGTTCGAGGTGGCGATCGCGACCGGGAGCGGTGCCGGTCAGCGCGAGGACGGCGTGGTGGGCCGCTCTGGCGAGGAGCGCCGACTCCTGTGGACCAGCGTGATCCAGCAGGACGCCAACGGCCGCGTCGTCGGGCTGGCGGCCATCGCGCACGACGTGACGGAGGCCCGCCGCGTGGAGGCCGAGCGGGCTCAGCTGGCGGCCGCCATCGAGCAGTCGGCCGAGTCGGTCCTCATCACCGACCGCGGCGGGTCCATCACCTACGTGAACCGCGCCTTCGAGAACCTGTCGGGGTACGCCAGCACCGAGGTCCTCGGCCAGAATCCGCGGATCCTCAAGAGTGGCCGCCAATCGGCGACCGTCTACGACGCGATGTGGGCGGCGCTCACCAGCGGGATGCCCTGGGCGGCCGATCTCGTGAACCGCCGCAAAGACGGGTCCCCCTACTATCTTTCCTCGGTCATCTCGCCCATCCGCGCGGCGGATGGCACGATCACCGCCTTCGTGGATGTGGGCCGCGACGTCAGCCACGAGCGGGAACTCGAGTCCCAGGCTGCGCGGCTCATCCGCGAGCGTGCCCTCATCACCGACACGCTGCGCAGCCTGCCCGCCGATCGGGACCTCGAGTCCACCGCAGAGCTCTTCTGCCGCCAGGTCGCCAGCCTGACCGACATCGCGGTGGCGGCGCTCATCGGGTTCGAGTCCCAGGACGTGGCGATCCCGCTTGCGTATATCGCCCCGGATGCCGGGGAGACCGGGCTCCGGCGCCACACGCCGGAGCGCAGCCGCTACCTGTACGACCATGCGATGACGGGACCTTGGGTGGAGGCATGGACGGCCGAGCCGACCCACCCGTATCTCCAGAGCGTGGCTCGCGCCGGCGTCCGCACCTTCGCGTATGCACCGGTGCGCAGCGACAGCCTGCTGATCGGAGTCCTTGCCATCGGGTCTCCGGCCGCTGACGGCGTGGCCCAGCTGTCCGAGCAGCTCGGGGCCCTGGTCGACTTCGCCGATCTGGCTGGTGCCCTGCTCGGCCCCCGGCTGGGGGAACGCTCTGCGGTCCGACAAGTGCGCGCCGAGCTCGAGCAACTCATCGCCGCGCGCGCCTTCAGGCCGGTCTTCCAGCCCATTGTCGACATCCGGCGCCGACGCATCGTGGGGCACGAGGCGCTCACGCGGTTCGCCGACGGCGTCCCACCGGACCTCCACTTTGCGCGCGCGTCGGCGGCAGGCCTGGGTCTCGAGCTCGAACACGCGACCCTCGAGGCGGCCCTGGCTGCGGCGGCAGCCGGCCTGTCAGGCAGCCGGTGGCTCCACATCAACGTGTCGCCTGAGTTCGTGCTGGAGGGCACGAGGCTCCGGCTCCTCCTGCGCGAGGCCCCTGCCCGGGTGGTCCTCGAGATCACCGAGCACGTGGCCGTGGGCGACTACGGGGCATTCCGCGCGGCGATTGCCGCGCTCGGGCGACCGGTCCAGCTGGCGGTCGACGACGCTGGGGCGGGCTTCGCCAGCCTCCGGCATATCCTCGAGCTCGATCCGATGTTCGTGAAGCTCGATCGCTCTCTCGTCCAGGGGATCGATGGCGATCCGCCGAAGCAGGCGCTTGTGGCCGGGATGAGGCATTTCGCCCGTACCACCCACCGGCGGCTCATCGCCGAGGGCGTGGAGACCGATGCCGAGGCGGCCGTGCTCACGGCTCTGGACGTGCGGCTCGCGCAGGGCTATCTGTTCGGCCGACCGGAAGCCCTGCCCACTTGATCCCGCGCCGGCGCGTTTCTCGCTGTACCTCGACCGTCCGTTGGCCACCCCCTGGGCTCGCGTGCCGAGCTCCGCCGCCACTGGTCAAGGCAGGAGCGGGCACGATCCGTTCATGGTGTTCGGTCGCGCGCCTGATCGGGTCTCTGGTATCACCGGTCTGGTCCGGAGGCGGATCGAGACCGGAGCGCCCGCGGGCCAGGTTCGGCTGGATAGGCTCGGCCAGAGGCGAGGAGCTCGACCAGCGACTCGGCCGGGAGCGGGCGCGAGAGGTAGAAGCCCTGGGCGAGGCGACATCGAAGTTCCTGGAGTTTGCGGAGCTGCTCATCGGTCTCGACCCCCTCCGCGGTGACCGTGAGACCAAGTGCACGGGCGAAGCCGAGGGTCGCGCTCACCAGGGCACTCCTGCCACGACCCGGTGCGAGCCCCTGCACGAACGATCGGTCGATCTTGAGCCCGTCGACAGGCAGGCGGTCGAGGTAGCTGAGCGAGGAGTAGCCGGTCCCGAAGTCGTCGACCGCGATGTGGATCCCCGCAGCCCGAAGTGCTCGGAGCGAGCCGACTGCCGCCGTCTCGTCGGCGAGGAGCACGCTCTCGGTGACCTCGAGTGTGAGGTACTCGGGAGCCAGGCCGGTCGACGCCAGTGTCGCGACAACCTCCGCCGCGAATCGGGGCTCGACGAGCTCGCGCGCTGACGCGTTCACCGAGATCGCGAAGTCGCCCAGTCGGGTTTCGCGCTGCCAGCGGCGCGCCTGTCGGCAGGCCTCAGCGAGGACCCACCGACCGATCGGCACGATGTCGCCCGTCTCCTCGGCGAGCGGGATGAACTGGTCGGGGCCGATCGGGACGTTCGGGTGGTCCCAGCGGAGCAGCGCCTCGGCCCCGATGATCTGGCCCGTCGCGAGGGCGACGATCGGCTGATAGACGAGTCGGAACTCGCCGGCGTCAAGCGCCTGTCGAAGATCTCCCTCGAGCTTGAGGCGCATGAGCTGGCGAGCGTGCATCGCCGGCTCGAAGAGCGCGAGGCGACCACGCGAGGTCGCCTTCGCCTGGTACATCGCCGTGTCGGCGTTGCGCAGCAGGTCGACCGCGCTGACGCCCGGCTCGCCGCGGTCCACCGCGGCGCCGATGCTCGCCCGGACCGAGACCTCCCGGCCTGGCAGGAGGAGCGGTTGAGCCAGGGCTGCGATCACCCGTTCGGCGGCGGTGACTGCCTCAACGTCCTCCTCAACGTCCTCGAGCAGGATGGCGAACTCATCGCCGCCGAGACGGGCGATCGTGTCGGTGGTCCGTATGCAGCTCCGGAGGCGGGTCCCAACCGCGGCCAGGACCTCGTCGCCCGCCGCATGGCCGAGGCTGTCATTCACGAGCTTGAAGCCGTCGAGGTCGAGGAACAGGACGGCCACGCCCTTGCCGGAGCGGCCCCGCCGGGCCAGGGCATGATTGACCCGGTCACTGAACAGCCGCCGGTTGGGGAGCCCGGTCAGCGGGTCGGTCACGGCTGCCTCGATCAGCCGGTCGTGGATCGAGGCGTTCTCGAGGGCGATCGCGACGTGGTTGGTAAAGAGGCGCACGAGCTCGAGATCGTCGGTCTCGAACTCCCGGTTTGCCCGGTACAAGCTCAGCGCGCCGATGACGCCCTCGGAGGTGCGGATCGGGGCCACGATCATGGACTCCGGTTCGACCGGCGTGCCCGGGATCTGGATCGCCCGCGGATCGTTGGTGACGTCGTTGATGATCTCGGCCTCGCCCTTCTCGATGACGTCGCCGGTGATGCCGGCGCCGAGGGACGGGCGGCTCGCCAGGATCTGCTCCGCGTATTCGTCACGGGCAAAGGTCGGGACGAGGCAGCCGGCAGCTCGGTCGACAAGGTAGATCGTCAGCGTGTCGTGCGGAACGACGTCGGCCAGGGTGTCGGCGATTGCCTCGAACACCGCCCCGCCTTCGCGGTGGAGGAGGAGCCGCTCGGTGATCACAAGGAGTTGGCGTTGGCTCGCGAGGCGGCGCTCGAGCGCGGCGCTGCGGCGCTCCAACTCCTCGACCTGGCGGGCGTTGACGATGGCAACGGACGCCTGGGCTCCGACGATCTGAGCAAGTCGCAGGTCGGTCGCGTCGAACGCGTCGCGACCGAGCCGGAAGAGCTCGATGACCCCGAGCAGGCTGTCCTCGTAGCGCAGCGGCACGACGATCATCGACTCGTCGACATCGGTGGTCCCGGGGATCCGCCGTGTCCGCGGATCGTGGGCCGCGTCGTTGACGATCTCGGCGACGCCCGTGGCCGCGATGTGCCCGCCGAGACCCTCGCCCAGGCGCAGGCGGACGAGGTCGGGAGTATGGCGGGCGTAGTGGTCGACTTTGTAGGCGAGCTTGATCGGCTCGAGGGTGACCCCGTCGTCCGCCAGCAGGTAGAAGCGCAGTCCGTGCCAGTCGATCACCGACTCGATCTGGCTCGCGACGGCCTCGGCAACGGCCGAGACGGCGCGGGAGCGGTTCAGCTCGCGGGAGAGCGCCTCGATCCGCTCGAGCTGCTGGCTCCAGCGGATCGTCTCGTGCACGAGTTGCGCATTGTGCAGGGCGAGGCCCGCCTCTTTCGCGATCGCGGCGAGGCGCCCGAGATCGTTGACCGGGATTGCTCCGGGAGTGAAGCCCGCGAGCCCCAGGACGCCCCAGGTCTGGTCGCCGAAGCGGATCGGGACGCAGGCCAGGGAGCGAATCCCGAACTGGCGGATCGGTTCGCTCTGGTAGGCGGGGTCGGCGTCGAGATCCTCGATGACGCAGGGCTCATCGCGCCGGAGGGCGACCAGGACTGGCGAGGTCGGCTCGAGCGCAAATCGGGCTCCTGTCGGGACGCCGAGTTCGTCGCTCTCGACGAGCGTGACGAGCTCGTCGCCCTGGAGGCGCATGAGTCCGACGACATCAACGTTGTAGATCTGGCGGAGACGAGTGTCGAGGTAGCGGGCGATCTCGCCTGGCGTGGCGAGTCTCGCGAGCTCGCCTGACATCTCTTCCCAGCCGTCGCTCTCGAGTGAGCCGAGCTCGGCCCGGGGCGTGATCGGTGGGGCGGCCGCAGCTGGCGCGGCATCGTCGGGGGCCCGTTCCAGCATCAAGCGCTCGAGATATGAGTCGAGAGAGGAACTCCGGAAGCGCCAAGTTCGGCCGACCTTGACGGCGGGGACGTTGTGGTGTTGGGCGAGCCGGTACATCGTCCGGGTGGGCACGGCCAGGTGACGGGCGGCCGCCTCGATCCCGATCCAGCGATCCGCGGTGTCGGCTGGTCCGGCGTCCCCGAGTGGGAGTCCCGCCGCAAGATGCTCGGCCACGCGCCCTCCGATTTGCCGGTTGCTGCCGGTTGTTGCGTGAACGTACCCGAGCGGGGTCGTGCAGACCATGGGCCGGCCGGATGTGAGCGGTCGTCGATAGTCCTTGACTCGACTTCTGGAGCATGAGGGCAAAGCCAAGACAGGCGTTTGCTAGCGCGCTTACTGACCAGGCCGCCTCCTTGGGCGTTGCCTCCTCGGCTTAGGGCGTTGCAGCGAATTGGGCCACGATGGGTTCATCGTGTGAGCGTCAGGCGCGCAGCCTCGTCAGGGCTTCGAGAACGCCCGCCACGAACAGGCAGAGGACCGCACCTGGGGATCCCTGCGAGCCCGCGATGGCCCGCCTTCAACACCGCCCTCGCCCCCGTGACGAGATTCGCGAAACCTGGCTCCGTGAGAGAAGGGGCGCGCGGGTTCGCGGGGAGGGGGTGAGCGTGACAGATTCCACGACCGGGGTACGGTCGACCCTGGCCCCTACCCGATCGTGGCAGCGATGCCCCGGACACCGACAGAGCCAGCGCTTGTTCGAGCTCTCCTGCCCACCGCCCATCGAGGCTGGCACCCGGTGGTCGCGCTCCAGACCACGCTCGCCACCGTCGCATCCGCACGCCTCGCACCTTGCACCAGGCAGTGCGGCACGGCGTTCGGACTGATCCGGACCGTCAGGTGCCCGACCGGAACCACGCTTCGAGCGGATCGTTGGGATCCGCCTCATTGCCGATCGTGAGGCCGGTGCGGGCGGACGGCGTGAGCCCCAGTTCGCGGGCAAGGCCCGCAGCAGGATCGCGTTGTCCCGGACGATCTGGTGGAGCGGGTTCTTGACGAGCTCGCCGCTCCGGGCACCCCGCACGAGCGGGCCCGAGGCCTCGAGCGTCCGCGCCGCCCGAACGTAACGAACGGCCCGTCGGGGTCGGAAACCCCGATTCGATCACGCCGCGGCGCAGTGGTATTCGTGGATGAGGCCACTGAGCAGGTCCCGTCGGCGAACGTCGTGCGGACTGACGGGGATCGGATCCCGCGCTTCGGCTCGTGGAGG
>JADGQH010000318.1 GCA_017881985.1 Chloroflexota bacterium
GCCGGGTTGACGACGACTCCAGGGCCGATCAACGGCACGATGTGGGGGTAGAGCACGCCGCTCGGGACGAGGTGGAGCTTGAAGACCTCCGAGCCGAGCACGATCGTGTGGCCCGCGTTGTCGCCGCCCTGGTAGCGGACGACCCAGCTGACCTGCCCGGACAGGAAGTCGGTCGCCTTGCCCTTCCCCTCGTCGCCCCACTGGAGGCCGACGATCACCGTGGCGGGCATGGCTGCTCCCCCGCGGATGTCGCGTTCGGGCAATAAGAAAGGCCCTCGGCACGCGCGCCGGGGACCTGCCGGGTAGCCCCTCCCGTTCGGACGGCACCGCATGCGCGGTGCCCGGTGGGGCACGTGGCCACTCGGATCATGGGGTGACCGAGATGCCGGCCTCGGACAATCGCTCGCTCCTTCGGGGGGGCCGGACGGCCCGCGGCGTCGGGACCCGGGGAGTATACCAGCCGGCATCCGGGGCGCCCCACGGGTCCGCTTCGATCCCCCGGGTCCGACGGGGTCCCGGCCTCGGTCGCGGGCCCGCCCGGCGCCCCGCACGCTGCCCCGCCCGGCTGGCGGCCTTTCGCCGCGTGCCTTCGCCGGCGGTCGCGACCGGGACTTCCGGCGCTCGGGGGAGTACCTTCGGGACGGGCGCCTCGGCCAGTTCCGACGACTACCGTAGCAGCGTGATACGCGCCCTCAGCGGGTTGGGGTTGCTGGCTCCAATTGCCTTCGTCGCCCTCGCGCTCCTCGTGAGCCCCGGGGGTCCCTTTACGACCGCTGGCCCCGACCCGATCGCCCTGCTGGCTGCATCGGCGCTCGGCGCGAGCCTCACCGCGGCGATCGCGAGCATCTGGATCCGGGCGCACGTGACCCCGGTCGTGAACGCGGCGGAGCGCCTCGCGGCGGGCGAGCTCACGACCCTCGTGCCGGCGCAGAACAGCGGCCTCGACGGCAGGCTCGGGCGTGCCGTCGCCCAGCTCGGCGCAACGCTCGCGACGACGCACGATGCTGCGACCGTCGACCGCCTGACCGGGATCGCCAACCGCCCGGCGCTCCTCGGCATGCTCTTCGGGGAGGTCGAGCGCGGGGCTCGCTACAACCGGCCGCTCTCCGTTGGCTTCGTCGACATCGATCTCTTCAAGGTGGTCAACGACTCCCACGGCCACCACGCGGGCGACCTCGTCCTCCGGGGCGTGGCCGACGTGCTGCGGACGAACCTCCGTGCCACCGACATGCTCGGTCGGTACGGTGGCGAGGAGTTCATGCTCATCCTCCCCGAGACCGGCATTGAGGATGCCGCCTCGCTCTCGGAGAAGCTGCGCCTGCTCGTCGGTGGCACGCATTTCAGGATCGACGACGACCTGACCGTCGACGTGACCGTGTCGATCGGGGTCGCCGGGGGGCTGGGAGGCAACCTCCACATCGACGAGCTCGTCCGGGACGCCGACGCTGCCATGTACTCGGCGAAGTCGCTGGGGCGCAACCAGGTCTACGTGTTCTCCGAGCCCAACGATGATGCGCGAATCCCCCGCGCACCGATCTCCAACGACGGGAGGGCGCGTGCGTCCGACGTCGCGCAGCTCGCGCGGCTGGCGGCCGAGCAAGCCCTCATCAGCACGCTCACCCCCTGCGCGAACCATCGGGGCCACGCGTCCGCGCTGATCGCCACGCTGTCGGTCGGGATGGCCCGCCGCCTGGGCCTGCCCGACCCGGAAGTCGACCGGGTCCGCCTCGCGGCCCTGCTCCACGACGTCGGCAAGCTGGCGCTTCCCGAGGAGATCCTCGAGAAGCCGGCCGCCCTCACCGCCGTCGAATGGCAGTCCGTGGTCCAGCACCCGCGCATTGGCCAGGTGATCCTGGAGCAGGCGTCCGTGCTCCGCGACGCAGTGCCGATCGTGCTCCACCATCACGAGCGATTCGGCGGGCACGGCTATCCCTACGGCCTGCGTGGGCTCGAGATCCCCCTCGGGGCGCGGATCGTTGCCCTCGCCGACGCGTACGACGCGATGACCGCGGACCGCCCGTACAAGCGCGCGATGACCCACGCGCAGGCGATCCGCGAGATCCAGCGCCACGCTGGAACGCAGTTCGATCCCGACGTGGTCACGGTCTTCTGCGATCTCTACTCGGCGGAGCGGCCGGTCGCGGACCTCGCGATCGTCCGCGGGATCATGGCGCCGACGACATCCGCACGCCGAGCCGGCCACCCGATCCACGCCGCGAGCTGACCCGGCGGTCTCCCGCCCCGTTGCCGTCCCGGGAGTCGTGTTCCCGGGATGGCTCCCGTCCGCCGCGTCCCCGAGCCGATAAGGACGCGTGCAACGCCGGGTGCGTTCCGGGTGATTGGCGCCTGCGAGGATGCGCGTCACGGCGGGCCCGACCGATCTTCCATCCGGACCCGCCGCCCGCCCGTCGAGTCGCCCGCCGCGCGAACGCAGGGCCGGACCGGGAATCGGCCGGCCAGGAGGGATCGGATCGATGAACAAGGTTCTGCTCACCGGACGTCTCACCCGCGACCCGGAGCTGCGCGTGCTCGCGAGCGGGAAGAACGTCACGACGTTCTCCGTCGCGACCAACGAGTACGTCGGCAACGGAAAGGAGAAGGCCGAGTTCCACTCCGTGGTCACGTGGGACCGGCTCGCGGACATCTGTGCCAGCTATCTCGGCAAAGGCATGACCGTCGCCCTCGAGGGCCGCATCCAGACCCGGCAGTGGGACGACGATCGCGGCATGCACCACTGGAGGACCGAGATCGTGGCGAATGCCGTGGAGATGCTCTCCGGCCGACGGAAGAAGGACTACGCGGCCGATGCGCTCGCCGTCCAGGCGAACGCGCTCGGCGTCCAGGCGGCCGCTCAGGCCGACGACGACGAGGACGACGAGGCGGAGCCGAGCGTCGCACCCGGCGACCCGGAGCCCGAGGCGGCAGTCCTCGTCGCCTGATCGAGCACGCTCCGGCCACGACGGGCGCCGTCCTCCCCTCCGGCGCCCGTCGTGTTTCCACGCGACGCCCGTCGCCCTGCGCGCGCGGTCGTCGCCCTCCGCGCGCACGGCGTCGCGTTTCCACGCGACGGGCGTCGCCCTATGCGCGCGCGGGAGACACGCGCCGACACGGTCGGCCGCGGCCAGGCCCGGAGCGCTGCGGGTCCCTATCCGGCGGATCCGGCGTCCGGCGCGTCGTAGAGGCGCCGTCGCGGCAGCCCCGTAGCGGCGGCCACCCGGCGCGCGGCCTCACCGCGGGCCAGGCCGCCGGCCACGAGGCGGGCCACCTCGGCTCGTGCTGCCCTGACTTCGTCCGGGATTCCGGCCGCGGCGACGGTTCTCGCCGGCTGCCCCTCGTCGACCGGTCGTGGCCGCTCGGCGGCCCGCTGGCCGATCACGATGACGA
>JADGQH010000319.1 GCA_017881985.1 Chloroflexota bacterium
ACGACCACGTCGTGCCAGGCGCCGAGAGTGGCGGGATCGAGGTGGGAGGCGAGCTGCTCGGCGTCCTTGTAGGCGCCGGAGCCGAGGATGACCGGGACGGCCGCCGAGAGGACTCGGACGGCGTCGTCGGCCAGGTCGGCAGCGGCGAAGTGGTAGGCCGCGACCGACCATGAGGCAGGCTCGGCGGCGCGCGCAATGCGGGCGTGGATCTGCCGGACCGCGAGCGCCCCGACCGCGTCGTGCAGCCGGCCCTCCAGGAAGGTCCGGACGAGCGGGTGGAAGAGGCGCCCGGCCTGGCCCGTTCGGCCGCGTCGCGACAGGAGACCTGCGCCCTCGGCGGCATCGAGGAAGCCGCGAGCGGCCTCCGGGGTGACCTCCGCTGCCGCGCACGCGAGCTCCGGCGTCACGACGGCCAGCAGGCAGCTCCGCTCGACGAAGTCCTGGGCGGCCCGTGGCATGCGGCCGACGACCTCCTCGGCCAGGTAGTCGTGCAGATCTCCATGCCGACCGGACAGGCTCCGGATGACGGTCCGAACCTCGTCGCGCGGTCGCCCCCGGACCACGGACTCGACGAGCCGCAGCGTGGCCGCCCATCCCTCGGTCGTGCGGGCGAGGTCGTCGATGAGGTCGCGCTCGAGCGGGTCATGGTATGTGTCCCGGAAGAGGCGCTCCGTCTCGTCACGGTCGAACCGCAGGTCGTCGGTGCCGATCTCCGCCGCTTCGCCGATTGCGCGGAGGCGGGCAAGCGGGAGCGTTGGCCGCGTCCGCGAGGCGATGACGACCGCCAGACGGTCGGGACCGCGGACCACGAGCTCGCGGACAATCTCGCGGATCTCCGGGACGTCGTCCACCTGCTGGTAGTCGTCGAGCACCAGGGCCGTGCCGACCACCGCCCACGCACGAAGCTCGGCCAGGAGCGTCCGGACGATCGCGCCCCGGTTGTCGAGGTTGGCCGCGAGCTCGCGCAGGAGGCCCGCTGTGTTCGGGGCAAACTCCGGATCGATCTCCCGGCCGGCGGCGACGATGTGATGGATGAACACCGCCCAGTCGCGGTCGTGCTCGTCCAGCCGGTACCAGAGCGTGCGCACGCGGGTTCGCCGGCTCCAGTCCGCGAGGAGCGTGGTCTTCCCGTAGCCTGGGTCGGCAACGACAAGCGCGAGCCGGGAGCGCGTCTTCGCGTGCAGCCAGTCGATCAGCCGGTCGCGCCGGAGCGTCTCCTCCGGGAGCATGGGCGGCTGGATCTTGCCGATCTGGACCGGGTAGCCGAAGACTTCCACGTCGTCCTGCTGGGCAGCGTTCGGAGTCCGATGCGAGACGGGACCCGGCCCAACCGGGACGAGGCGTGTCGGAACCGTCTGCGGATCACGCGCGAGCGGGTGTGCCGACCACCGACCGCCCACATGGGCGTGGGCGGGGGTCAGGGAAGCCGAGCCGGGAGCCGGGGAAGCCATCGCGGCCATCGTGCCGCGCAGCCCTCACCAGCCGCTTATCTGGAGGTTGGCGGGCTTCGCCCGTCCCTGGGGCGGTTCGCTCGCGGGGGCGCCTGCCTCTCAGGCTCCCTCGTACTCAAAGCCGATCTTGAGGTCGACGCGGTACTCGACGATCTCCCCGTTCTCGACCGCAGCGGTCGACTTGACGACCTCGATCGTCCGGATGTTCCGGACGGTCCGGGAGGCGGTCGCCACGGCCTGCCGCGCGGCGTCGCTCCACGATTTCGGGCTCGTCCCGACCATCTCCCGGATGATGATCACGCCCATTCGTGCCCTCCGTGCCCCAATCCCTGCGATTCGCGGGGTCCCGCGATCGAGGACGGAAGTCTAGACGGGCGAGAGGCGCCGGTGCGCCCTGCACGCGACGGGCTCGGGTCTACGGTGCGGCGCCCGCGTAGCGCTCGCCGGCATAGCTGACGAAGCGCGTCTGGCTCTTCTTGAACCAGAGGTCCACCTCGCCGGTGGGGCCGTTGCGGTGCTTGGCCAGCCGGAGCTTGATGACCTCGCCCTCCGCGTCCTGGTCCTCTCCGCGCTCCTTCGCGCGCCAGAGGAAGACGACGAGGTCGGCGTCCTGCTCGATCGCGCCGGACTCCCGGAGGTCGGAGAGGCGCGGCTCCTTCGACTCGCGCATCTCCGGCTGTCGCGAGAGCTGCGAGATGGCGATGACGGGGACGCGAAGCTCGCGGGCGAGCGCTTTCAGCCCCCGGCTGATCTCCGAGACCTCCTGGACTCGGTTCGCGTCACGCGAGGTCGATGACGCCTGCATGAGCTGGAGGTAGTCCACGATCACGAGGTCGAGACCGACCTCCGCCTGGAGCCGGCGTGCCTTCGTGCGAAGCTCCATCGTGCTGATGTTCGGCGTGTCGTCGATGTAGATCGGCGCCTCGGACAGCCCGGTCATCGCCTTGGAGACGCCCACGAAGTCCATCTCGTCGAGAAAGCCGGTTCGAAGGCGCTGGCTGTCGATATTTCCGACGGAGCTGAGAAGCCGGAGAACGAGCTGCTCCTTGCTCATCTCGAGGCTGAATATGCCGACGCTCTTGCGGGGTGTGTTGCTGATCGCCGCGAACTCCGCGATGTTCAGGGCGAGGCTGGTCTTGCCGACGGACGGACGAGCGGCGACGACGACGAGGTCCGACGGCTGCAGGCCGGTGGTGAGCGTGTCGAGGTCCGCGAAGCCCGTCCGGATGCCGCTGATCTCGCCGCGGTGGGTGTGCAGGTAGTCGAGCCGGTCGAACGCCTCGTGGAGGAGCGTTCGGAGCGGGCTGAACCCGGCCGCAACGCGGCGCTCCGAGACGGCGAAGAGCTCCGACTCGGCGCGGTCGATTGCCTCCTGGACCTCAGGCCCGTCCTCGTAGCCGATCCCGGCGATCTTCCCGGCCGCCGCGATCAGGTTGCGCAGGACGGACTTGCGTTCGACGATGCGGGCGTACTGGGCGGCGAAGACAGCGGTGGGCGTCTGCTCGGAGAGCGACGAGAGGTACGCGCGGCCGCCGATCTGCTCGAGGTCGCCGGCTCGCTCGAGCGCCTCGGCGACGGTGATGATGTCGATCGGCTCGCGGCGCTCCCAGAGCTCGACCATCGCCGCGTAGATTCGGCCGTGGGCCTGCCGGTAGAAGTCGTCCGGGTGGACGATGTCGGCGACCTCGATGATCGCGTCGCGATCGATGAGGAGCGCGCCGAGCACGGACTGCTCCGCTTCGATGCTCTGGGGTGGAAGGCGGTCGAGGGACACGCGGACTCCGACGCTAGGGGCAGGAACAGGTCAATCGTGGCGGTCGGACGGCGCAGGCGCCATGGGGATGTCCACGAAGTGGCGGTGATATCCCCATTCGGTCCGGGCCGCCTGGCGGGAAGCGTGGAAACGGTGTGGACGG
>JADGQH010000090.1 GCA_017881985.1 Chloroflexota bacterium
CGCTCCAGGACGGCCGCGACCCAGGCGACGCGCATCAGGCTGCCGCCTCCGCGTCGGCGCGGGCGCCCATGACCTCGAAATAGACCTCCTCGAGGGTCGCGGCCTCGCGACGCACCTCGAGGACCGCGGCGTCGGCGGCCACCACGGCACGGACCAGCGCCGGCGTGTCGGCCTCGGGGTCGCGCAGCTCGGCGACGAGCCCATCGGCCGTGGCCCTGGCCTCGATGACGCCCGCATCCGCGCCCACGGCCGCGAGGAGATCCGGGCTTGCGGGTGCGGCCAGCCGCACGTGAACCCGGCCGCTCGCGGTCGCGGCCCGCAGCCGCGCCGGCGTATCGACGCGGAGGAGGGTCGTCCGCAGGAATCCGATCCGGTCGCACAACCGCTCGGCCTCCGGCAGAACGTGCGTGCAGAGCACGACCGTGCGGCCCTGGCCGCGGAGCGTCGCGATCGCGTCGCGCACGACCGCGGCCGCCTCCGGGTCGAGCGCCGCGGTCGGCTCGTCCAGGAACAGCACGGGTGGGTCGTGGAGCAGGGCGCGCGCGATCGCGAGCTTCTGCTTCATGCCCTTGCTGAACGTCCCGGTCGGCTCGAGCCGACGGTCCCACAGGTCGAAGAGACGGAGGAGCCGTTCGATGCGCTCCGCGCGGACCGCGGCCGGCAGCCCCTGGAGCTTCCCGAAGAAGTCGAGGTTGCGGGCCGCCGAAAGCTTCTCGTACAGCCCAGGCGCTTCGGTCAGGACGCCGACACGCGAGCGGATCCCGTCCGCCTCGCGGACGAGGTCGAGACCGTCGACCCGCGCCCGCCCCACCGACGGCGCGATGAGCGCGGCCAGGAGCCGGATCGTCGTGGTCTTGCCGGCGCCGTTCGGTCCGAGCAGGCCGAAGACCTCGCCGCGCCGAAGCTCGAGGGAGAGATCGCGGACCGCCCAGCGGTCTCCGAAGCGACGGCCAAGGCCCTCCGCCCACACGGCGAGGTCGGGCGGGGAGGGCGCGCTCGGATCCACCGGCGGAGTCTGCCACGCTCGGTGGGCTGGTGCCGAGCGCCCGCAGGCTGGTGCCGGGCGCCTGCGGGTTGATGCCGGCCGTCGGCGAGCTGCTGCCGGGCGTTGGCCGAATGCCGGCCGCCGGGCAGGTCCCGGATGCATCGCCGGCCACGCGTCGCTTCCCCGTACCATTGCGGGCGCATGCGAGCCATTCGTGCCGTCTTCCTCGCCAGCGGGGCTTCCCAGGGCGTCTTCCTTCCGTTCACCGCCGTCATCCTGGCCGTCCGCGGCTTCTCCGCTGCCGAGATCGGGGTGATCGCGGCGATCCAGGCCGCGGCCTTCACGATCGCGGTCCCCGCCTGGGGCCACCTCGCGGACGTGGTGCTGGGACGCCGGAACGCCCTGGCGATCTCCGCGCTCACCGCGGGGGGCGCCGTGCTGCTCGCTGGCGCCCCGATCCCTGGGCTCGCGGTCGGCGCCTGCTTCGTCGCGTTCAGCCTGCTCGAGTCGGGCTGGGGCCCGCTCGGCGACGCGCTCGCCGTGAACGCGGTCCGCGACCGCACGCGCGACTACGCGCGTGTCCGCCTCCTCGCATCGCTGGGCTTCGCGACCGCGTCCGGGTCGGTGGGCCTCCTCTACGACCGGGCCGGGTACGGACCGGCCTTCGCCATCTGCGCGCTCATCGCGGTTGCGCTGGCGGCCGCAGCGCGGCTCACCCCGGACGCTCCGCGCGCGAACCTGGCGGAGGTGTCGGCCGGTCGGACCCGCGGCGGCTCGATGGCCGTGGCGCTCCGGGTCCAGCCGCGCCTGCGCGGCGTCCTGGCCGTCCTCCTTCTCGTCTACATCGGGATCATCGCGAGCTTCACGTTCCTGCCACTGCGCATCGTGGCGCTCGGCGGGAGCCCGTCGGACGTCGCGCTCAGCGCGTCGGTCTCCGCCTTCGCGGAGATCCCGGCGATGCTGCTGACGGCCGCGATCGCCGCACGGGTGGGCCTGCGCGGGCTGATGGCCGGAAGCGCGCTCCTGTACGGCGCGTGCTTCCTGGCCTGGGCGGTGATCGACTCGCCGATGCTCATCATCGCAACGCGCCTCGTCAGCGGCTTCGCCTTCGCAGGCATCTGGGTCGGATCCGTGCTCACGATGGCCGTCCTCCTGCCACGACGCCTCCAGGCCACCGGCCAGGGCCTCTACCAGGTCACCGGGTTCGGGGTCGCGGCCGTCGTGGCGAACTTCGTGGGCGGGCAGGTCTACGCGGGCCTGGGGTCCGCGGCGCTCTTCGGCGGGGCGGCGGCCCTGGCGGTGGCGGCGGCGGTGCTCGCGCTCGTGGTCTTCCCGCACGCGGACGCGTCGCGCATCCGCGAGGACGATCCCGCCGCATCGCTACCATTCGCTGCACCGACGCTGGGGTAGGGGAGACGGCATGCGGCTCTGGGGCGGGCGATTCAGCAGCGAGACGGACGCGCGGACCGCCGACTTCACGCGCTCTGTCGAGGTCGATCGCGCTCTCGCGCTCGACGATCTCGCCGGCTCGGTCGCCCACGTCCGGGGCCTTGGGCGCGCCGGCCTGCTCGACGACGCGGAGGTCGTCGGGCTGGTCGAGGGACTCGACGCGCTCCGGATCGACGTGGAGTCGGGCGCGCTGCCCTGGGATCCGGCCCTCGAGGACGTCCACATGAACCTGGAGGCGGCCCTCGGCGCGCGGATCGGGCCGCTGGCCGGCAAGCTCCACACGGGGCGCTCCCGTAACGACCAGGTGGCGACGGACCTGCGGCTCTGGACGCGCCGGACCATCGACGACCTCGACGCGGCGGTCCTCGCGATGGAGCGTGCGCTGGTCGCCCTCGCGGAGCGCGAGGGCGACGCGATCCTCCCGGGGATGACGCACATCCAGCCGGCCCAGCCGATCCTCCTCGCGCACCACCTGCTCGCCTACGTCGAGATGCTCGAGCGCGACCGTGGCCGGCTGGTCGACTGCCGCCGCCGCGCGAACGTGTCGCCGCTCGGGTCGGGGGCGCTCGCGGGAGCCGGATACCAGCTCGACCGGGAGTCGACCGCGCGCGAGCTCGGCTTCGACGGCGTGACCGCGAACTCGCTCGACGCTGTCTCCGACCGGGACTTCGTGGCCGAGCTGCTCTTCGCCGTCACCCTCGGCATGCTCCACCTGTCGCGCCTGGCCGAGGAGATCGCGTGGTGGTCCAACCCCCGCTTCGGCTTCGTGCGCGCTGCGGATTCGTTCACGACCGGGTCCTCGATGATGCCCAACAAGCGGAACCCGGACCCGGCGGAGCTGGTGCGCGGGCGGGCCGCCCGGGTGGTGGGGTCGCTGGCCGGCTTCCTGGCGCTGCTCAAGGGCCTGCCCCTTGCCTACCAGCGCGATCTGCAGGAGGACAAGCCGCCGCTGTTCGAGGCGTGCGCCACGTTCGAGGCGTCGCTCGGTGTCATGGCCGGCATGGTCGAGACGCTTGCCGTCGACCGGGATGCGATGCGGCAGGCCGCGTCCGAGGGCTTCACCACCGCGACGGCGGTCGCCGACGCGCTCGTCCGGCGCGGCGTCCCGTTCCGCGAGGCGCACCACGTGGTAGGGCGTCTCGTCGGCGCCGCTGAGGCGGCCGGTCTCGCGCTGACGGAGCTCGGCGACGGGATGATCGTGGCGGCGCTCGCCGAGAGCCGGGACTCCGGCGTCATGGGTCTTGCGGGAGATCCGACGCTGCCCGGAGAGCTGCGCGCGGCCGCGACGCTCGACGCGGCGCTCGCGTCGTGCGACGTGATCGGCGGCACCGCACCCCGGCGCGTGGCGGCGGCGCTGACGGCGGCGCGCGCGCGCCTGGACGCCGCGGGCCGATAGGCCGGCGGCCCGTCCGCGCGGGGGCCGAACCGCGCGGGTCGCGTCGGCGTAGGATCGGGCCATGCTCGACGATCGCACGATCCGGCGCGCGCCAAAGGTGCTTCTCCACGACCACCTCGACGGTGGCCTCCGGCCCGAGACCGTCATCGACCTCGCCCGGGAGGCGGGCTACACGGCGCTCCCGACGCAGGACCCGGCCGAGCTCCAGGCCTGGTTCACCCGGGGCGCGGACCGGAAGTCGCTCGAGCTGTACCTCGAGGGCTTCGCCCACACGGTCGCGCTCATGCAGACCCGCGACGCGATCGAGCGGGTGAGCGCCGAGTGCGTCGAGGATCTCGCGGCCGACGGGCTCGTCTATGCCGAGGTTCGCTACGCCCCGGAGCTGTCGACGGCCGCGGGGCTCTCGCTCGACGAGGTCGTCGAGGCGGTCCTGGCCGGCTTCGAGCGCGGCATGGTCACCGCGGCGGCGGCCGGGCGGCCGATCCTCGTCCGGTTCCTGTGCACGGCGATGCGCCAGTACGCCCGGTCGGTGGAGATCGCGGAGCTGGCCGTCCGCTGGCGCGACCGCGGCTGTGTCGGCTTCGACATCGCGGGGCCGGAGAAGGGCTTCCCCCCGACCCGCCACCTCGATGCATTCCACCTGGTCCAGCGCGAGAACTTCCACTCGACGATCCATGCAGGCGAGTCGTTCGGCCTGCCTTCGATCTGGGAGGCCCTCCAGTGGTGCGGGGCGGCCCGGCTCGGCCACGCCGTCCGGATCGTGGACGACATCACGCTCGACGACGATGGCCGCGCGCACCTCGGCCGGCTCGCCGCCTACGTCCGCGACCGCCGCATCCCGCTGGAGATGTGCCCGACCTCCAACCTCCACACGGGCGCGGTCGCGACGCTCGCCGAGCACCCGATCGGCCTCCTGCGCCGGCTCCGCTTCCGGGTCACGCTCAACACCGACAACCGCCTGATGAGCGGCGTCTCGCTCTCGAGCGAGTTCGCGGCAATGTCGCGGGTCTTCGGGGTCGGCCTCGACGAGATGGAGTGGCTGACGCTGAACGCCATGAAATCGGCCTTCGAGCCGTTCGACGGGCGCCTGCGGCTGATCACCGCGGTGATCAAGCCGGGCTACGCAGCGTTGCGCGCGGAGGCGGCCGCGGCGGCAGCGTTCTGAGGCTTATCTCGGCGGAAGATCCAGCGTCCCGATCGTCGCCCGGAGCAGCTCGGCCGAGCGACGGAGGCCGGAGGCCTCCTCCGCGGACATCGCGAGACGGAGCGTCCGCTCGACGCCGCTCCGCCCGATCACCGTCGGGACGGACAGGTACACGTCGTCGATCCCGTAGTAGTCGCAGATCAGCGAGCTGACCGAGAGCACGGTCGACTGGTCGCGCAGGATCGCCTCGACGATCCGGACGAGGCCGGCCGCCACGGCGTACGAGGTCGCGCCCTTGCGCTCGATGATCTGGTAGGCAGCGTCGCGCGTCGACTCGAAGATCTGCTGGAGCGAGCCCTGGTCGTGCCCGATCCCGTTGGCGCGCCCGAAGTCCGCGAGCGGCATCCCCGCGATGTTCGCCGCCGACCAGACCGGCACCTCGGAATCGCCGTGCTCACCGGCGATGTACGCGTGGACGGAGCGCGGGTCGACGCCGTAGTGCTCGGCGAGGAGCATCCGGAAGCGCGATGTGTCGAGGATCGTCCCCGAGCCGATCACGCGGCTCGGGGGAAGCCCGCTGATCCGGTAGGTCAGGTACGCGAGGATGTCCACCGGGTTCGTGGCGACCACGATGATCCCGCCCGGATTCGCGCTCGCGACCGCCGGCACGATCTGGCGGAAGATCGCGGCGTTCTTGCGGACCAGGTCCATCCGCGTCTCGCCGGGCTTCTGGGCCGCGCCGGCGGCGATCACGGTGATCGCCGCGCCTCGGCAATCCTCGATCGGCCCGGACCAGACGCGGGCCGTCTTGGCGAACGGGACCGCGTGCAGGAGGTCCATCGCCTCGCCCTCCGCCCGGCGGGCGTTCGCGTCCACCAGGAGGATCTCCGACGCGAGCCCGGAGAGGAGAAGGCCGAACGCGAACGTGGACCCGACGGCACCGGCCCCCACGATCGCGACACGCGTCGGGTGGGCGTCCGGGGGTTCGGCCGTCAGAGGTGTCGGCACGGTTGCGGTCTCGGGTGTCGGCACGGCCGCGGGGGACTCTGGCATGCCGCAAGTGTGCCCGGATTCGCCCGCCTCGTCAGGCGGTCGGCAGGCTTCCCTGGACGCGGAGCGCGTAGCCGCGGCCCCGGACGTTGCGCAGCCCGGGGTGACCCTCCGCGACGAGCTTCGCGTTGATCCGTGTGAGGTGGCTGCGGAGCGTCTCGGGCTCCACGTCCAGCCGGCCCGGCCAGGCCGCCCGGAGCAGCGTCCGATGGTCGACGACGTCTCCACGCCGGGCGGCCATGACCGAGAGCAGCTCGAACTCGGTCGGGGTCAGCGCGACGGCGCGGCCGCCGACGGACGCCTCGCGGCGCCCAGGATCGACCCGCAAGCCGTCGAGGCTCGGCTCGAAGGCGCCGGTCGCGAGCGTTGACCGCCGAACCGCGGCGTTCAGGCGCGCGATCAGCTCCCCGACCCGGACCGGCCGCCCGACCACGTCGATCGCCCCGGCGTCGAGCGCGGCCACGACGGCCGCTTCGTCGTGGAGGTCAAGGATCACGATCAGCGGCGCGTCGGTGCGGGCCCGGATCCGGCCGACCAGCGCGGACGGCTCCGTGTCCGGCAGGCCCGGGTCCAGGAGCACGGCGTCCGGGCGCTCCTCGGCAAGCCGGGCGAACGCGGTCTCTGCCCGGTAGGCCGTGACGACCTCGTGGCCGGCGTTTCCGAGGGCGCTCGCGATCGCCCCGACGTCGGCGGGCACGGCGGCCGCGACGAGGATGCGAAGGCGGGCAGGAGCGGTCGAGGTAGCCACGAACGTGCGCATCGTACGGGCGGACCGCGACGGCCGTTCGTCCGGCCAGCGGCAGTCCCGGGGACGATTACTCCTCGGTTGCCTCCAGGCGGTAGCCGACGCCCCGCACGCTCGTGGGGAGGGGCGCACCCGACTCCTCGAGCTTCGCGCGGAGCCGCGCCAGGTGCGGCTTGAGCCACTGCGGATCCGGGTCGGCGTCGCCGGGCCAGCCCGCCGAGAGCAGCCGGTCGTGCGGCACCACCCGGCCGCGCGCCGAGACCAGCGCCGAGAGCAGCGCGAACTCGGTGCGGGTCAGCGCGAGCGGCGTCCCCTCGACGGATGCCTCGTGGCGCCCCGTGTCGAGCGTGAGGCGGCCAACGTGCAGCCCGCCGGAGGGCGTCTCGCCCGCCTCGTGCCGCCGCATCACCGCCCGGATCCGCGCCAGCAGCTCCTGCTTGCCAAACGGCTTCGTGACGTAGTCGTCGGCGCCGGCGTCGAGCGCCTCCACCTTGGCCAGCTCGTCGGCCTCACCGGTGAGGACGATGACCGGGGTCTGGCTCGTTCGCCGGATCTCGCGACAGACGTCCACCCCGTCGCGCCCGGGCATCGCGAGGTCCAGGAGCACGAGGTCCGGGGCCTCCTCCTCGAACCTGCGCAGGGCCGCCTCGCCGTCGTACGCGGTGATCACCTGGTGCCCGGCTGTGCCCACGAGCGCCGTGATCGCCCCGACCATGGCCGGCTCGTCGTCGACCACGAGGATCCGCAGCCCGGCTGCCTGCGCGAACGTCATCCGTCCCTCTCCCATCAGGCCGGCGCGACCGCCGGAAGCGCGACCACGAAACGGCTTCCCCCGAAGCCGTTCCCCTCGATCCAGATCCTGCCTCCCATCGCCTCCATCAGGCGACGTGCAGCGTACAACCCGATCCCGGAACCGCGCCCGCGCCGACCGCTGGCCCGGACGAAGGCCTCGAAGACTGACTCCCACTCCTCGGCGGCCACGCCCGGCCCGTCGTCGGTGATGTAGGCACGGATCTCGCCGACCTGGCGCCAGGCGCCGACCGAGACGCCCCAGCTGCGCGGCGCGTACTTCGCCTCGTTCTCCAGCAGGAGCTCGAGCACCTGGCGGAAGCGGCCCTCGTCCCCGACGGCGACCAGGACCTCCTCGGGGGGGTGCCAGCGCAACCGGTGGTAGCGGAGCAGCGGCCGCAGCAGCTCGACCGTCTCGGCCATCGTCTGGCCCAGGTCGAACGGCAGGCGCGCCAGCGCGCCCAGCCCCTCGCCGCGAACGGAGACGAGGATCGAGTCGACGAGCCGATCGAGGCGGCTGATCTGGTCGACCGCCGCGTTGCGCCAATCGTCGCTCGACGCGCGGGCCGGCGCGTCGGTCAGGCCGCCGGCCGCGTCGGCCAGCAGGTCCACGTACGCGCGCACCACGGAGAGTGGCGTGCGCAGCTCGTGGGTAACCACCGAGAGGAGCTCGGCGCGGGCCTCGTCGAGGGCCTGGAGCTCGACAAGCTGCCGCTCCTGCTCACGCTGCAGCCGGCCCTTCTCGACGATCCCGGCCAGCAGCGCCGCGATCGTGGCCAGGAAGTTGATCTCCTGGGGCGTGAAGCGCCGCGTGGCGACCGTCTGGACGTTCAGGACCCCGACCACGATGTCGTTCCAGGTGAGCGGCACCGACAGCATCGAGGTGAGCCCGGCGAGGTCGAAGCCGCGGAGGTACTTGAAGCGCGGGTCCAGCCGGACGTCGGGGACCTCGATCGGCCGGCGCGACGTGGCCGCGGCACCGGTGATGCCCTCATCGAGCGCCAGGCTGACGCGGCTGACCTGGTGCCGGTCCAGCCCGTTCGTCGCGGCGAGCGTCAGCCGGCCCGTCGCATGGTCGAGCAGGTAGAACGAGCAGACCTGGACGTGGAGCGCTTCCGTGGTCCGTTCCACGAGCGTGAGCATCAGCTCGTCCCAGTCCCGCGCCTGGGTCGCGAGCCGGGCGAACTCGTGGAGGAAGGCGAGCTCGCTGAGGGTGCGCGCAGTGTCCTCGTCGACGCCGGGCGCGCCGAGGGGAGCGGCCGGAGCACTGGTGGGCGTTCGTGCGGACGGCTTGACCATCCGGGCGATTGTGGGGCGCGGCGGCGCAACGCGCGCTGGTGGGTGGCGGGGCGCCCGGGCGCTCCCGCTCAGGACGGCGTGCCCGCCGCGACCGGGTCGGTGACGGAGGCCTCCAGGCGCTCGAGGAGCGGATCGGTCCAGGTCCAGGCCGCACCGTGGCGGGCGCCCACCGCGCCGTGGCGGGCGGCCTCCGTGCGGAGCGGCAGGCCGAAGATCTCGATGAACCCGACCGCCGAGGCGTGGTCGAAGGAATCGCCCGTGTCGTAGGTGGCCAGGTTCTTCTCGTACAGCGAGAGCGGCGACCGCCGCCCGGTGACGACCGCGCTCCCGTGGTCCAGCCGGACCCGGACCTCGCCCGAGACGACGCGCTGCGCGCTCGCGACGTAGCCCCGCAGGTCGCGGTGGAGGGCGCTGAACCAGAGGCCGTCGTACGTAAGCTGGGCGAGCTCGTCCGCGACGCGGCGATTGAAGCGCAGCGTGTCCTTGGTGAGCGTCAGGGACTCGAGTGCCGCGTGCGCCGCGAGGAGGACCGTCGCGGCAGGCGACTCGTAGATCTCGCGGCTCTTGATCCCGACGAGGCGATCCTCGACGTGATCGATCCGCCCGACGCCGTGGGCGCCGGCGAGCTCGTTGACACGCTCGACCAGGGCGACCGGGTCGAGCCGCTCGCCGTCGAGGCTGACCGGAACGCCACCCTCGAACTCGAGCAGGAGGTCGACCGCCGGGGGTGCGTCCGACGGGGCGACCGTCCACGCGTAGGCATCGGCTGGCGGCGCGGCCCAGGGGTCCTCGAGGACTCCCGTCTCGCAGGAGCGGCCCCAGATGTTGACGTCGATGGAGTAGGGGCTCGACTTCGTGATCGGGAGCTCGATGCCGCGCGCGGCGGCGTAGTCGATCGACTGGTCGCGCGACAGGCCCATGCCCACCCGCATCGGCGCGACGACCTCGAGGGACGGGTCCAGCGCGTGGACCGCGACATCGAAGCGGACCTGGTCGTTGCCCTTGCCCGTGCAGCCGTGCGCCACGGCGTCGGCGCCCTCCCGCTGCGCGACCTCGACGAGGAGCTGGGCAATGAGCGGCCGCGCGAGGGCCGTTGCCAGCGGGTAGACGCCCTGGTAGCGCGCGTTGGCCTGCAGGTTCGGCCAGCAGAAGTCCCGCACGAACGTCTTCCGGGCGTCCACGACGTAGGCCCGCGAGGCGCCCGCGGAGATCGCTCGGCCCTCGACACCCGTTCGCAGGGAGCCGCCCCCGACGTCCACCGTGAGAGTTACGACATCGACGCCGAACTGCTCGCGCAGCCAGGCGACCGCGACCGATGTGTCGAGACCGCCCGAGTACGCGAGGACGACCTTCTTCATGTGCGTGTTGCCTCCGTTCCCGGGTTCAGGGGTAGGTGTTCGTGAGATCCGCGTGGGGCAGGTCCGCCACGTCCTGGGCGACGATCGTCGCGAGGCGCTCCCGCCAGCGGTCGAGCGCCGGCTCGTCGGCGAACAGGACCAGGAGCGTGTTGTCCCCCGCGAGCGTGCCGACCTGCTCCGGAAAGCCCGACTCGTCGATCGCCTGCGCGATCGCGGCGGCCGTTCCCGGCGTGCTGACGAGGACCAGCGTCAGGCCGCTCCGGGCGACTCGCACCGGGTAGTCGGCAAGGACGCGGCGCAGGCGCGCCTCGCCGGGATGGGCGAACGAGCGGCCATTCTCGGCGGCGCCCATTCCGACCCCGCCGGCCGCGGCGGTCCCGCCGCCGCCCGGATCGTCGGCGAAGGTCCGCTGCGTGACGTAGGCGTGGTGATCGCCGCGGGGTGCCTTGACCAGCCCCAGGTCCGCGATGTCGCGGCTCACGGTGGCCTGGGTGACGGCGAAGCCGCGCCGCCGGAGGAGCGCTGCGAGC
>JADGQH010000320.1 GCA_017881985.1 Chloroflexota bacterium
TTCGTCGTCGAGGTCTGGACGCTCGCGGTCCCATCGGCCTTGAGGCTGTCGGCCGGCAGGCCGCTGAGCGGATCCGTCATCGGGACGAGCGACGCCCAGGTGTCGCGGGCATAGCGCAGGAGCGTCGCGTTCTGGGCGCGCGTCGACCTGCTGCTACGACACGATCGTGAGCGAGAGCCGGATCTCGAGCTACATCGGGATCGCCACCGGGAAGATCCCCGCGAAGGAGTACTTCGGCTCCTGGCGGGCGTTCCCGGCCACGTGCGACTGGAGCTGGACCGAGACGCAGGCCGTGGGCTTCACGCGGACGTACCTCGGCGTGAGCGTCTTCGAGGGCGCCTACCAGTACGACGGGATGCGCATCGTCCCAGGCTGGGGCGGCAGCATGTTCGAGGCGCTCATGCCGGACCTGTTCGTGCCCGAGGACCAATGGGGGCCGAGGAGCTGGGCGATCAACCATCCCCTGACCGTGGCCGCCCAGATCCACCACGGTCTCGTCGATGCCGGCTACGGCTACTGGGGCTTTTCCCCATCGAACACCCCGGAAGGTGGGTACGCTGCGTACGGCGTCGACGCGATCGGCATGAACCCCGCCGGCTACCCGTCGAACGAGGGCAACACGTTCGTCGATCACGGCTTTGGCACCTGCCCCGGCCGTCCGGCCGTTCCCGACCCGAAGCCGTCGGCCTACACGAACGGCGTGGTCACCCCGCACGCATCGTTCCTCGCCCTGCGCTTCGCGCCGGGCCCCGCGCTCGCCAACCTGGCCAAGCTCGAGCGCACGTTCGCGATCTACGACAAGTGGGGCTTCCATGATTCCGTGAACGTCCAGACCGGGCGGGTCTCGAACTCGTACCTGTCGCTCGACCAGGGAATCATCATGGCGGCGATCGGGAACGCCCTCGGCAACGACATGCTGCGCCAGGCGTTCGCGACCCCGCAGGTCCAGCAGGTGCTCCAGCCGGTGATCTCCATCGAGCACTTCAACGCGAGCCCGGGCGACACCGCGACACAGCTCCTCAGTCCGTAGGGCCGGCGCATCGATGCCCAGACGCCGCACCACCGACAGGCTGGCGGGCCAGTCGCCGCCCGGCCCCGAGGCCACCTTGGACGCTGAGCCGCAGGGCTCAGCGCCGTCGGCCAGCTCTGCGCGCTCCGCGCGAATTGCCTGGTTCGCCACGCTCGGCGCCCGGACCGAGCGCGACCGAGCGGCGCCGCCCATCTCGCTCCCGCCGCCTGAGCACGTTCGGGCCGTGCGGGGGCGCGGCCAGGTGACGATCGACTGGGCGCCGGTGGCGGGCGCGGCCGGCTACCTCGTCCACCGTGGCCCGTCGGCCGACGGCCCGTTCGAGCCCATCGACCAGGGCGGCGGCGACGTCCTCGCCGTCCCGCACGGCCCGTACCTCGACACGACGCGCCGGCCGGACGGGAAGGCACGGGCACGGGGGCGGGCGTGGTACGCCGTCTCGAGCCTGCCGACGATCGAGGCGGAGGGAGGCGCGCTCTCGACGCCCATCCGTCCCCGAAAGGGCCCGGCCGACGCGGCCGTCGCGATCCGCGTGAACGCGAGCCAGGTCATCGGGCCGGTCGCGAAACCCTGGCGCCCGATCATCGGCTCCGAGCACCTCGCGATGCTGCTCCGGGGGCCGGGGCCGGGCGGCCACGACGTCGGCGCGGAGCTGGCCCAGGCGTTCCGGATCGTGCGCAGCGAGCTCGGCACCGAGGCCGTGCGAGCGCACGCGATCCTCCACGACACGCTCGCCGTCTACCGAGATTCGGGCGATGGGGCGAACCACGACTTCTCGAAGGTGGACCAGGTCCTGGACCGGCTGCTCGAGACCGGCCTCCGGCCGATCGTCGAGCTCTCGTTCATGCCGCGCGACCTCGCGGCCGAGCCCGAGAAGACCGTGTTCGACTACGGCGCGATCATCTCTCGACCGCACGACCTCGATCGGTGGGCTGCCCTGGTCCGCGACCTCACCGCCCACCTTGCCGATCGATACGGCCACGAGGAGGTTCGCCGCTGGGCGTTCGAGGTCTGGAACGAGCCGAACATCTGCGTCTTCTGGGCCGGCGCCGAATCCGACTACCTCCGGCTCTACGACGCGAGCGCCCGTGCCGTCAAGTCGGTTGACCCGGGATTCCGCGTCGGCGGCCCGGCGACCGCGGCCGCGGGCTGGATCGACGATCTGCTCGAGCACTGCCGGGCGAATGACGTCCCCCTCGACTTCATCTCCACCCACACCTACGGCCTTCCGCCGCTGGATCTCCGGCCGGTCGCCGCCCGGTTCGGAACGCCCGACATGCCGCTGTGGTGGACGGAATGGGGCGTCAGCCCGCGAGATGGCGCTGCGATCAACGACAGCGCCTGGGCGGCGCCGCTGGTCGCGCGCGGCATGCGTTCGGCGGCCGGCCGGCTCGAGGCGCTCGCCTACTGGGTCGCGTCGGACCACTTCGTCGAGGGCGGCGACGCACCGAGGCTCTTCCACGGAGGGTTCGGCCTGCTCACGATCGGCAACCTCCGCAAGCCCCGTTTCTGGGCGATCGCGATGCTCGAACAGCTCGGCCAGGACGAGCTCGCGTGCGAGCTCGAGGGGGACGGTGCGGGCTCGCTCGTGGAGGCGTGGGCCTCCGGCGACCCCGACGGCCGGATCGCGATCGCCCTCTGGAACGGGACGCTCGACCAGTCCCGGGGTGCCGTGGTACGGGCGCTCCGTCGGTCGGTCACCCTCCGGGTCGAGGGGCTGCGCCCAGGCAGGTACGAGCTCCGGCACCGCCGGGTTGACGCCCGCCACTCGAACATCGCCCGGACCTGGAAGCGACTCGGGCGGCCCGACTGGCCCGACGAGGCGGGCTGGGCGCGTCTCCGCGCGGCCGACCACCTCGAGACCATCGGGGAGAAGCACACCGTCCGAGCGAAACGGGGACGCCTGATCCTGGAGCTCGAGCTGCCGATGCCGGCGATCTCGCTCCTCGAGCTCGTCCCGATCAAGCGCCGGAGCGACCGTGTCGCTGGTCGCTGAGCCGCGAACGCCGGTCGCCGAGGCACGACCCGAGGTCCCCGACCGTGGGCACATCCGTGATTCGCGCCCGCCGCTCGCCGCCGAGCTGCGAAACCGGTCGGGCCTCTCGATCGAGCTGCTCGAGAACGGCGCGGTCTTCGCGATCCGCCACGGCGAGATCCTGGTCAACCAGGTGCTCGGGAGCCCCGTCGAGGGTGGCCTCGGCAATATCTACCTCCGGCGGCACACGCCCAACGGCATCACGTCCTTCCCGGTGCTGGGGCCGGCGGCGCCGGGCAGCTTCAGGGCGTCCCGCCACGGCGCGGTCTGGACGGGATCGGTCGACGGGCTCGACTAC
>JADGQH010000091.1 GCA_017881985.1 Chloroflexota bacterium
GGTCGAGCATCCCCGGCGCCGTCGCGGCGAGAAGCAGGTCCATGACGACCGCCATGGTTCCCGGGTTCTCCCCGTGGTACGTCTCCGGGCAACCCTCGCCGATCCCGACGAGACCGGGCAGCGCCGGAGACCGGAGCTCGACCACGACGGTCGTGACGGCCTGGCCCTCGCCGGGCGCGGCACGGGCGATCACGAACGGGTCGGCGAACGGAAGGCGCAGCGTCTCGACGCGAAGATCCCAGCCGGCCTTCATGCGCTCGCCCCGGCGATCCACGGGAGCGCGTCCACGGCCGACCTGATCGCCGCCCACAGCGGGCCGGCCCCGAAGCGGACCGGGTCGTCGGCCGGGAGCCCCGTCTCCGCAGCGACATCGGCAATCGCGTGCCGGGCGGCCGCCTCGTCGGCGATGAGCGACGTGTTAACCGCGACCGCGACGACCTTCGACGGCGCGACAGTCGCGGCGATTTGCTCGTGGAGGTCGATGAACGGGCGGAGCGGCGCGATCGGGAAGGATCGGTCCGGCAGGTGGTCGAAGTCGTGCGCAGCGAGGCCGACCTTGTGGACCAGCACCATCGCGTGCGGCGTGGCGCCGTGGATCAGGCCGAGCGTCACCGAGCTGTATGCCGGGTGGTCGAGCGAGCCCTGGCCCTCGAGGATGATCCAGTCCCCCATCGCCTCGCCCTGCTCCACGAGCCACTCGACCGTGCCATTGAGGAAGTCGCTGATGACGCGGTCGACGGCGACGCCCCAGCCGTCGATCATCATGCCGGTCTGGCCGCTGGGTACGAAGACGGCCCGGTCGCCGGCTTCGAGGGCGGCCCGGCGCAGGTCCAGGGCGACCGACATCTTGCCGATCGCGCAGTCGGTGCCGACGGTCAGGATCACGCGCCGGCCCGGGAGGTGGCGCCGGCCGACCGCGCAGTCCATCCGGTCGGGCGCGCGGCGATAGTCGACGATCCGGACGCCGGCCGACGCCGCGGCGGCAGCAATCTCCGGGTCGTCCCCGAGGAGCGTGTGGAGCCCCGAGTGCAGCTCCAGCCCTTCCCGGATCGCCTCGAGGAGGACCGTGCGCCACTCGTCGGGAAGGCGGCCGCCGGTTGGCGCGATGCCGATGAGGAGCGCGTTCGGGCGCGGGCGGCCGGGGATCGCGAGCGCTTCGCCGAGGGTCGCCACGGCCGGGATGTCGTGGCCCGGCAGCCACTCGTCCACGTTGCGCCCGGCGATCGTCGAATCGAGGATCGCCACGATCTCGTCGCGGCCGTAGCGGATGACGCCCCACGCGGTCTTGGCGTGGTGCGGGCCGAACTCGCCCTCGGTCAGGATCACCAGCCGGCGCGACGCCGTGGGTTCCATCGGTCCTCCTGGGCTGGCTGATTGCTGGGTCGGCTGGCTGCATCGGGGTGGCTGGCTGCGTGGTCGCCAGGCCTGTCGACGGATGTCATCGTCGCGCATGGTCGCCGAAAAGGTAACGCCCCCGGGGCGCGGACCGGGGGCGTCGGGAATTTCGGTTGGTACCGCATACCGGATTCGAACCGGTGATCTCCGCCTTGAGAGGGCGGCGTCCTGGGCCTCTAGACGAATGCGGCAGGGCGGCCCGCACGGACCCATCAGAGCCCCGACCGGGCCACGATGCTACCAGAGCGCCCGTCGCGTCGCAAACCGCGGTGGCCGCACGCGGCGTATCCGCTCGACACCGACCGCGTCGCCCGCTCGACGCCGAGCAGCGTGCCGGCGTCCCGGTGTGCACCCGGTGTGCATTGCGACCGGCGGCGACGCTGGCGCCGGTCGAAGCGTGCACGACGTGACTCGTGGGACCGCCAGGCGGTCGTGCGGCACAGTCCATGACGCAATGTGACGGCCGGGCTGATCGCCGGCGGTCGCAGTGCGCAATCCATGCACGCGCGGGTGGTGGCCCGTCTTGGTCGCCCGCGGAAAGTTGCCTCGAGTCGGAGGGGCAGCGCAGGTGCGACAGCCGGCTACCCGGGCACTTCCCCCGGGCGACCCGGCCTGGGCGATCCGCCCCCGGGCGACTCGGCCCACGGCGATACGCCCGGGGCCGGCCTACAGGTGGTGCGTCTCCAGGAAGGTCCGGACCCGGTCGGCGACCTGTCGGTGGCTCTCCGTCCCGAGGACCATCCCGTAGTGCGAGTGCGCGCCGTACTGCTCGTGCTCGGCGCCGAGCCAGCTTGCCAGCTGCTCGGCTGCGACCGCGGCCGCCGATCCGTCGAGGCCCGAGCCGACCACGAGACGCGGCACGTCCGCGAGGGGCGCCGGGTCCACCGGGATGCCCGCCAGCATGTCGGCGCGGGCGCGTCCCGACTCCCGTGCCTTCTGGCCCAGCAGGTGCTGGACTCGCAGCACGTCGTCGAGCGTCATGTCGCGATTCTCGCGCTGGAGCTTCTCCGGCAGCATGTCCCAGCCGATCACGGCCCGGCCGTAGGCGATGGGCACCTCGCGAACGACGTGGGGCTTCACGGGCGGCCGCAGCTCGGCCGGGAGCTCGGCGTCCACGAGGATCAGCCCGGCCACGCCGGCCCGCTCCGCCGCGGCCTTGAGGACCAGCAGCCCGCCCATGCCGTGGCCGACGACCACCGGGTTCGGGCCCAGCCTGTCGATCCCGGCAACCACGTCGTCGAGATACGTGTCGAACGAGAGGGTCGCGGGATCCGCGGTCTTCGACCAGTAGTGGTTCCGCAGGTTGAGGGCATGCCCCTCCCAGCCGCGGCTGGCCAGGTGGCGGAGCCAGCGCTCCCAGAGCCACGAGCCGGCCAGCTCACCATGGATGAAGAGGAGCGGTCGGCGCCTGGAGCGACGCTCCGGGAGCCACGACTCGATGTAGAGCCCGCGCTCCTCGAGCTCGATCTCGTCCTTCCGGACCGGGCGCCCGGGACCGCTGCCGCTGCCGCCGCCCGGACCGCCGCCGGGCTCCGCCGGGGCGGGTCGCGGGTACGGGCGATCCAGGGGATCGTCGAACATCTCGTCCCCTACCACTCGAGCGGGTTGATGACGAAGCCGGTCAGCGGTTTGGGGTAGAAGTAGGTGGACTTCTGGGGCATCACGTCGCCGGCGGCCGCGACTGCCACGATCTCCGCGACCGGCGTCGGCTCAAGCAGGAACGCGGCGTCCGCGCCGTCGACGGCCCCATCCACCCAGGCGATCGCCTCGGCCGCAGACTTCGTGTAGGCGATGCGGCCCCCGGTGGCGGTCGCCGCCCGGTCGATCCCGCTCAGCTGCTCGAGCGCGGCCGCGAGAATCGTCACGTCGAGCCTGCGCAACGCCTCGCCGCCCGGCGGCAGGAACGGGGCGATCGCATCGCGCCGGGCCGTCATGATCGCGCCGCCCGCCCGCGTCCACAGCCCGAACCGGCCCGCGCCGCCCGGCGCCGATGCGCCCGGCCCGAATGTCCGCTCGAGTGTCGCTGCGTCGGCAGCCGCGAGATCGAAGAGCGACCCAGCTGCCGCGAGAAGACCTGCGCTGTCGGCGATGCCGCGGGCGACGCGGTGCGCCGGGAGGACGGTGAGGGCGCCGCCGCTCGTCTCGAGCAGCAGCATGAGCACGAAGTCGAACGCGGGGTCCTCCTCGTTCGAGCTGGTCCGCTGCCGCTCGTCGCGATAGTGCAGCGCGGTCTCGTATCGATGGTGCCCGTCGGCGATCGTGATCGGCGCCCGCCCCGCGGCCTCGCGCAGGGCTGAGACGGCCGCGGCCGTCGGGCCGTCGTCGGGCAGCATCCAGAGCCGATGCCGGACGCCCTCCTCGTCGGTCACGTCCGCGATCGCGCTGCCGGCCGTCGTGTCCGCGAGCGCCCGGGCCGCATCTCCCGAGCCGTCGACGTAGAGCCCCATCACCCCGGAGAAGTTCGCGCCTGACGCTCGCATGAGCTTGTGGCGATCCTCGCGCGGCCCGCTGAGGGTCCGCTCGTGGGGCAGGATCCCCGAGCCCGGCCCGAACGGCTCCAGCTTGACCCGTGCATAGAAGCCGCGCTGGATCCGCCGAACCAGCGTGCCGGGCAGCGTGTACGCCTGCTCGTACACGTACAACGCCGGCCGCGGGTCCTTCGCCAGCGTTCCGTCGGAGCGCCAGCTCGAGAAGGTGCGCGCCGCGGCGCGGTACTTGTCGTCGGGGTCCGAGGCCCCCGGCAGGTCGACCGGCAGGTCGATCGCGACGACGTTGTGTGGATCGCGCGCGGCGAAGACCGCCCGCTGGGCCGGCGAGATCACGTCGTAGGGCGGGGCTACGACCCGCGCAAGGTCCGGCACCACGTCGCGGTTGTAGCGCAGGGCGCGGAACGCGCGGATCTCGGGCACGCGACCTCCTGGAAACCGGGTTGGAACCGTGCGGCACGCCGGCCGGGCGACACGTCACGGCCGCGGCTGGGCGTCGTGGAGAGTGTACCGCCCGGGCGGTTCGGCCACGTGCTAGCCTCCGGCCCATGCCGACCCGCCCTCATGGGCTGCACCCCCGTCATCCCGGCCTGCGTGCCCGCGCCGCCGGTCGTGCCCGGGTCGGGGCGCTGGTCGCGTTCGTCGCGCTCCTCGTTGGCGCCTGCAGCGCGTTCACGCCGACGACCGCGCCGGCCACGCCGACCGACTTCGAGGGGGTCGTGGCGGAGCTCGAGAACATGGGGATCGACGTGAACCGCGTCGTGAGTGGCGAGGCCGGCTGCGACGACCAGCGCCTCTCGCGCACGGCGATCGGGTTCGATGCGCGCGGACTCGACCAGGCGGCGACGGTGCGGATCCACCTCTATGCATTCAAGGACCAGCAGGTCTACGACGAGCTGCGGGCGACCGTGGACGCGTGCGCGCGCTCGTACGTGACCGATCCGGCCGCGTTCGGGGCCGTCGACGAGCCGCCGTACGTCCTGGCCGGCAGCGGGCCGTGGGCACCCTCGTTCAAGGACGCCCTCCGGACCGCGCTCCAGCGGGCCGCGGTCGGCGGCTGACGGAGCGGCCGCTGACGAGCCGTCGGCTGCTGCCGAAACCGCGGACCGCCCGGCTGTCGAGGATCGCCGGACGACCGCCGGAGGACCGGCGACCGGCCGCCGGCGGCTCCGATGCGGCTCCGGTGCTAGCCTGTCCGGCATGACCGACCCAAGCGGCCATCCCCTCGCGACCGAACTACCACGCACGACGGTGCGGGGCGCCCACGACGGGCTCGACCGGGCGATCCTCGTGGCCCTGCGCGACATGGGAGCCAGTGCGCCCGACCGGCTGGCAACGCGCGTCGGGGCGAGCCGGGCCAGCGTCCTCCAGCGGCTGCGCTCGCTCGAGTCGCGCGGAACCGTGATCCGCCAGGCGATCCGTCACGGCGTCGGCCGGCCGCGCCACCTGTACGACGTGACGGCGGAAGCCCAGCGCAGCCTGCCCGCCAACTACGACGGCCTTGCGACGACGCTCCTCGAGTCGATTGCCGAGGTGGGCGGCGACCAGCTCGTGGATGCGGTTTTCCAGGCACGCCGCCGGATCCTGGCCGAGCGAATCCGGGCCCGGATCACCGCAGCACTGGGGCCGTCCCCAACGCTCGCCGCCCGCGTCCGGGAGCTGGCCGTCATCCAGGACGAGTCGGGCTACCTCTGCCGCGCGACGCCGCTCGACGGGTTCGATGGGCCCCTGGAGCTGCGCGAGGCGAACTGCGCGATCCTCGGCGCGGCCGCAGGCCACCCCGCCGCCTGCCGGGCCGAGGTCCAGCTGTTCGAAGAGGTCCTCGACGCCCGGGTCACGCGGGTCTCGCACATCGCCGCGGGCGATCGATCCTGCACCTACCGGATCGAGCCACGCGAAGCCTGAGCCGCGAGTCGCGAGGCGAGAGCGGCGCGAGGCCAGGCCGGCCGCGCCCGAGCCGCGCGAATCCTGAGCCGCGCGAGGCCTGACCCGCGACGCCCGGCCCGAGGCGCTAGGCCTCTTCCCGCTCCACAACCACGCGGGACGGCGGCTCCAGGCGCGGAAGTGGCACGTCGCTCACGTTGGGCACGAAGGAGGCCTGCATCGCCGTCCGGGCCACCTCCTCCTGCTCGTCGAGGCTGAGGATCCCGAGCCGGCCCAGCATCGCGAGCTCGTCCCGGATGTACGTCTTGAGCATCTCCGGGCCGTCCGTGTTGATCGTGAAACGGATCTGGTTGCGCCGGAACGTGTCGAGGATCCAGCGGAACTCGTCCCAGCTCGATACCACCCGCGTGTTCAGGTTCGATGTCGGGCAGATCTCCAGCACGATCCCCCGCTCGCGGATCATGGCCATCGTCCGCGGGTCGTAGGCGGCCTTGACGCCGTGGCCGATCCGGTCCGGCTCCAGCTCCTCGATGACCTCCGCGATCTCCTCGACGGGCCCTGACTCGCCCGTGTGGACGGTGATCCCCAGGTGGTGCCGCCGGACGCGCTGGAAGAGCCGCCGGTACTCCTTCACCCGGAAGCCGGAGGACTCCGGCCCGGCGATGTCGATGCCGACGATGCCCCGGTCGCGGCCGCTGATCGCCTTCTCCGCGATGATCTCGTTGAGCTGGTACGGGAACGCGCGATCGAGGCAGAGGATCAGGCCCGGGCGGATCGGGTACTCGAGGACCGCGCGGTCCATTCCGCGCATCGCCGCCGCGATGATGTGGTCCAGGTCCTGCTCGCCGCCGCGGTTCCGCTTCATCGGGTTGAAGCGAAGCTCCATGGTGGTGACGTTGTTCTTGCGGTAGGCGCCACCGACCACCTCGTAGACCGATCGCTCGATCGCGATCGGCGACGACTGGATCAGCTCCGTCCAGCGGAACAGCTCCAGGTAGCCGTCGAAGGAATGGCCGTGCCGGCTGGAGACCGTGATCATGTCCCGGAACTCCCAGTAGTCCTTCGTCGGGAGCCGGATCCCCTGGCTGTGGGCGATCCCCCACATGATCGCGGGCGTGACCGCGCCGCCGAGGTGGCAGTGCAGCTCGGCCAGCGGCACTTTGCGCGACAGCGGGCGAGTCATGGCTCACAGGATATCGCGCCGGCGGGCCGGGCCCCCCGAAGGCTGCGGTCGGGTTGCGGTATGGGACGTGTTGCGCACGCGCGCATGCATTCATTACGCTAGCGACTCGGGCGTGCCGCGACGGAATTCGCAGGCAGCCCCGGCGACGCCGCGTCGATCGCCGATCGTCACTTGAGGAGGAGTGGTTCATGTTCATGATGCGTTCCCGCGCGCTCGCGCTCGCGGGTGCGATGGCCGTCTTCGTGGCCGCGTGCTCGGGCAGCGCCACGGCGGCCCCGTCGACGGCGCCGGCGCCGAGCGTGGCGCCAAGCGTGGCGCCGAGCGTCGCCGCGTCGCCGAGCGCGGAGGCCAGCGTCGCCGCGTCGCCGTCCCCGAGCCCGGCCGGCCTGGTCCCGCCCGACCGGATCAAGACGGCGGGCAAGCTGATCTTCTGCAGCGACGTGAGCTACGCGCCCGAGGAGTTCTTTGCCAAGGACGGCACGACCGCCCAGGGCTCGGATATCGACATCGCCGGCGAGATCGCCCAGAAATGGGGCGTCACCGTCGAGATCGACAACACGGGCTTCGACTCGATCATCCTCGCCCTCAACGCCAAGAAGTGCGATCTCGTCATCTCCGGGATGAACGACACGGCCGACCGTCAGAAGCAGGCCGACTTCGTCGACTACCTGAGTGTCGGCCAGGGTCTCCTTGTCCCGAAGGGCAACCCGAAGGGCATCCACACCCTCGATGACCTGTCGGGGAAGAGCGTCGCGGTCCAGCTCGGGACCACCAACCTCGATGCATTGACCGCCAAGAACGCCGAGCTGAAGACCGCGGGCAAGCCGGCCATCGACATCCAGGGCTTCAAGGCGGACACGCAGGCATTTGCCCAGCTCGGCCTCGGCCGCGTTGACGCGTACTCGACCGATTCGCCGGTCGTCGCCTACTACAACAGCCTTCCGGCGAACGCCGGCAAGTACGAGATCGGCGGCCAGCCGATCGCTCCGGCGGTCATCGGAATTGCCATGCGCAAGGACGACACCGGGATGAAGGCCGCCGTCCAGGCGGCCATCGACGCCATGTACGCCGACGGGACGCTCAAGGCGATCGTCGCCAAGTGGGGCATGACCGACGCGGTCGTCTTCCTGAAGTAGGGCATCGCGGGGCGGCCGCCAGCCGGCGGCCGCCCCCTTCATCCACCGGGAGAAGCGCGCATGAAGTTCGACCCGGCCGAATTCCTGAACTTCACGTTCACGTGGCGGGACGTGCTCATCGGCGCGATCATCACGACGCTCCTGATGGCGGTCGTCGCCCAGATCATCGGCGTGCTGCTGGGCCTCATCGCCGCGCTCGCCGGCCGGTCGCGCAACCCGCTCGTCAAGGCGATCTCCGTGATCTACGTCTGGTTCTTCCGCGGTACACCCGTGCTGGTCCAGATCTACCTGCTCTACTTCGGCCTGCCGTATCTCCTCGGGATCGATCCGTTTCCGAAGCAGTACGGCAGCCTCCCCGAGCTCATCGGCGGCGGTTTCGTGGCCGTCACGCTCGCCCTCGGAGTCAACGAGGGCGCCTACATGAGCGAGATCATCCGGGCGGGCATCCTCTCGGTCGATTCGGGCCAGGCGGAGGCAGCCAAGTCGCTCGGCATGACGCCGCGCAAGACGATGCAGCGGATCGTCCTGCCGCAGGCATTGCGGGTGATCGTGCCGCCGCTCGGCAACGAGTTCAACAACATGATCAAGACGACGTCCCTCGCGTCGGTGGTCGGCGTCACGGAGCTGGTGCTCCTGGCCCAGAACCGCTATGGCGCCACATTCCAGCCGTTCGAACCGCTCCTTGGCATCTGCGTCTTCTACCTCGCAATGACGACGATCTGGGGCGTCATCCAGGGACGGATCGAACGGAGGCTTGGTGCCGGCACGCGCTCTGAGGACGTGCCCGGCTTCTGGTCGCGGATGACAGGCGCGGGCCGCGGCCGGCAGGGCGACACCGGAGGCGTCCGGTGACGGGCCACGTCCACGGAACCGACGTGGACGTCTCGCGCGACCTCCTTGGCGCCATCGGCGGTGTTCCGACCCCTCCCACCGACATGGTGGTTGATGCCACCAACGTCGAAAAGTGGTTCGGCAAGCTCCACGTCCTGCGGGACGTGTCCCTGACGGTGAAGCGCCAGGAGGTCGTCGTCGTCCTCGGGCCGTCGGGCTCCGGCAAGACGACATTCATCCGGTGCGTGAACCACCTCGAGAAGATCCAGAGCGGCCGCATCTTCGTGAACGGCCACCTGATCGGCTACCGCGACGTCAACGGGAAGCTGGTCGAGGACAAGGAGGCCAACATCGCGAGGCAGCGCCAGGAGATCGGAATGGTCTTCCAGCGCTTCAACCTCTTCCCCCACAAGACGGCCCTCGAGAACATCATCGAGGCACCGATCCAGGTGCGCGGGACCCCGAAGGACGAGGCGATCGAGATGGGCCGCGCCCTCCTGACACGGGTCGGCCTCGCCGCGAAGGAGGGGTCGTATCCGTCGCAACTGTCCGGTGGCCAGCAGCAGCGCGTCGCGATCGCCCGGGCGCTCGCGATGAAGCCGGCGCTCATGCTGTTCGACGAGCCGACCTCCGCCCTCGACCCCGAGATGATCGGCGAGGTCCTCGAGGTCATGAAGGAGCTCGCCCGGGAGGGCATGACGATGATCGTCGTCACCCACGAGATGGGGTTCGCGAAGGAGGTCGCCGACCGGGTGGTGATGATGGACGACGGAGTCGTCGTCGAGGAGGGCACGCCCGAGCACTTCTTCAGCAACCCGACACACGAGCGCACGAAGAGCTTCCTCTCCAAGATCCTCTGAGGAGGCGGCCTCGTCCGGGCCGGGCCGCAGCGGGCCGTCAACTGGGCGCGCCGTCAGGCGATCGCGCCCGGGATCACGCGACCGTCGGCGTCGAGCTCCGCCCGCCGCGTGGCCGCCCGCGACGCGGCGCCCGGGACCTGGTCGCGGGCGTGGTAGGACGAGCGCACGAGCGGCCCCGACTCCACGTGCCGGAAGCCGAGCGCGAGCGCCTCAACTTTCATCTCCGCGAACTCCGACGGGTGGTAGTAGCGGACGAGCGGCAGGTGGGCGACCGTCGGCCGCAGGTACTGGCCGATCGTGAGGATGTCGCAGTCGACCGCGCGCAGGTCCCGGAACGCCTGCGAGAGCTCGGCGCGCTCCTCGCCCAGGCCCACCATGATCGAGCTCTTGGTGTTGGCCGCCCGGCCCAGGTCGGCTGCGTATGCCTTCGCGCGCTGGAGCACGCCCAGGCTGCGGTCGTAGCGGGCACGCTTCCGGACGGGGGCCTGGAGGCGCTCGACCGTCTCCACGTTGTGGTTGAGGATATCGGGCCCCGCCTCCATCACCGTCCGCAGCGGCGTCTCCGCGCCGTTGAAGTCGGGGATGAGCACCTCGACGCCCATCCCGGGGCAGCGATCGCGCAGGCGCCGGATCGTCTCCGCGAAGACGCCCGCGCCGCCGTCGGGCAGGTCGTCGCGGGCGACCGAGGTGACGACGACGTGCTCGAGGCCCATCGCAGCGACCGCCTCGGCCACACGGCGCGGCTCGTCGGGGTCGAACCAGGTCGGACGGCCGGTCTTGATTGCGCAGAACCCGCAGGCCCGTGTGCAGGTGTCGCCGAGGATCATCACCGTGGCGGTCCGCTGGTCCCAGCACTCCCCGATGTTCGGGCAGCGTGCCTCCTCGCAGACCGTGTTCAGGTTGAGGCCGCGGACGAGGCGGCGCAGGTCCTGGTACTCGTCACCGGCGCCGATCCGGGCTTTGAGCC
>JADGQH010000092.1 GCA_017881985.1 Chloroflexota bacterium
AACATCGGGCGGTTAGCTCAGTTGGTTAGAGCGCATGCTTGACATGCATGAGGTCAGAGGTTCAAGTCCTCTACCGCCCACCATCAGGACGAACGCGTTGAGCGGGACGCGCCTCCCGCGCACGGGATCCCAGAGAGTGGCAGGCATCGGCTGGAACCTGCCACGGCACCCGGCGGACGAGGTACCACCCGCGAGCGGCCGGCGAACCGGTCCGGGATCCGCCCGTTAGCGCGGAAACCCAGAGCGCGCGACGCGGCAGTCGCGAAATCGGGTGGAACCGCGGGAGGCCGCAGCGGCCCTCTCGTCCCGGGTGGACGAGAGGGTTGTTCGTTTTCAGGAGGCAGACGGCCATGGCGGACCAGCAGCGACCCGGCGAAGCGGCCGGACCCGGCGTCATCGAGGGAGACGATCTCGCCCTGGAGGCGCCCGACCGGGGCTCCGCGGACGAGCTCCTCGACGCGGGCGCGCACGCCCCGCTCGACCTGATGCGTCACTCGGCGGCCCACGTGATGGCGGAGGCGGTCCTTGCCCTCTTCCCGGGGGCGCGCCTGGGGATCGGGCCGGCGGTCGCGGACGGGTTCTACTACGACTTCGAGCTTCCGCGGCCGCTCACGCCGGACGACCTCGCGGCCGTCGAGGAGCGGATGCGGACGAGCATCGCGGCCGACCATCCGTTCATCCGGCGCGAGCTGCCGTTCGACGAGGCGCGAACGCTCGTCGCCGCCGACGACCAGTCGTTCAAGGTGGAGATCCTCGACGACCTGGCCGCGAAGGCCGCGGCGGCGGGGGAGCCGCTGCCCGTCACGACGTTCTACGAGCATGGCGCGTTCCGCGACCTCTGCCGCGGACCGCACGTCGAGTCGACCGGGCGGATCGGCCCGTTCCGGCTCCTCGCGGTGGCCGGCGCCTACTGGCGCGGGCAGGAGTCCCGGCCGATGCTCCAGCGCGTCTACGGCACGGTCTGGGAGAGCCAGGAGGACCTCGACCGCTTCCTGTGGCGCCGCGAGGAGGCCAAGAAGCGCGACCATCGCCGCCTCGGCGTCCAGCTCGACCTGTTCAGCTTCCACGACGTCAGCCCCGGGTCGGCCTTCTGGCATCCGAAGGGCCAGCGCCTGTGGCGCACGCTCGAGACGGCCATGCGCGAGCTCCAGGAGCGCCACGGCTACGAGGAGATCTCGACGCCGATCCTGGTCAACCATAGGCTCTGGGAGCAGTCCGGCCACTGGGACCACTACCGCGACAACATGTTCGTCCTCGACATCGAGGACCAGGCCTACTCGCTCAAGCCGATGAACTGCCCCGAGAGCACCTTCATCTACCGCTCGAAGACGCGTTCCTACCGCGACCTGCCCCTGCGCCTCTCCGAGTTCGGCCGTCTCCATCGCAACGAGCGAAGCGGCGTGCTCCACGGGCTGACGCGGGTCCGGCATTTCGTGCAGGACGACGCCCATGTCTACGTGCGGCCCGACCAGCTGGCCGACGAGATCGGACGGCTCATCGCGATGGTCCGCGAGTCGTACGGCTGGTTCGGCCTCCAGCCCCGCTACACGTTCGCGACCAAGCCCGACGGCGCGATCGGCGACGACGCCCTGTGGGAGCGGGCCGAGACGATGATCCGGTCCGCCCTCGACGACGCCGGCGTGACCTACACCGTCAAGCCCAAGGACGGCACGTTCTACGCGCCGAAGATCGACATCTACATTGACGACGCGCTGGGACGCGAGTGGCAGATGGCGACGATCCAGGCCGACCTCACGATGCTGCCCGAGCGCTTCGACCTCACCTACATCGACGAGCACGGCGCGCCGCAGCGCCCGATCGCGCTCCACCGGGCCATCTACGGCTCGCTGGAGCGGTTCATCGGCATCCTGATCGAGCACTTCGGGGGCGCCCTCCCGCTCTGGGTGGCGCCCGTCCAGGTCGCGCTCATCCCGATCGCCGACCGGCACGCCGATCCGGCCGACGAGCTCGCGGCGCTCCTGCGCGGGCGCGGGCTGCGCGTCGACGTGGATCGCACGGATAGCCGGATGCAGAACAAGATCCGGCTCGCCCAGGAGCAGAAGGTGCCCGTGATGGTGATCCTGGGGGACCGCGAGGTGGAGGCCCGCACCGCGTCCGTTCGCCGGCGCGACGGCAGCCAGGAGCAGGGCGTCGCGTGGGACGACCTCGCCGCGCGCCTCGCCGAGGAGGCCGCCGCCCGCGCCGTCTGACGAGGGGCATGTGGTATTCTCCGCCGGCGAACCGCGCCCGCTGGCGCGCGTGCCTTGGCACGCCGTCGACGGGCGCATGATGACTCGAAAGCACGAAGGGGTCGACGATAAGCCGAGAGCTGCGTGTCAACCAGATGATCCGGATCAGCCAGGTGCGGGTCATCGACGAAGAGGGTGTTCAGCTCGGCGTCATGGCGACGGGCGATGCTCTTCGACTGGCACAGGAGCGCGGCTACGACCTCGTCGAGGTTGCGCCGACGGCGTCGCCTCCGGTGACGCGTCTTCTCGACTACGGCCAGTACAAGTACGAGCTGGCCAAGCGTGAGAAGGAAGCCAAGCGGAAGTCCCGGTCGGTCGAGTTCAAGGAGGTCCGCCTCAAGCCGAAGATCGGCGTGGGCGACTTCGACACGAAGGTCCGACGGGCAATCGAGTTCCTGGAGGATGGCGATCGGATCAAGGTAGCCGTCCAGTTCCGCGGTCGAGAGCTGACCCACCCGCACCTTGGGCGGGAGCTGCTGGCGAAGTTCGCGGACCAGATCAAGGACCATGGCGTCCTCGAGCGAGCACCGCTCCTCGAGGGAAAGTCGATGCATATCACGATCGCGTCGACCCACAAGCCGAAGCCGCGCGAGGCGACCGGCGGGGCAACCGCCCCGGACGACGCATCGCAGCCGGCGGAGACGGAGGGTGCCGCACCGGCGGCCGCGGTCGACGCAGCGGGCTCCATGCCCGCCGCACCAGCGGGAGAGTGAGTCGGGCGTGCCGAAGCTGAAGACCCATAAGGGAGCCCAGAAGCGGATCGGGGTGACCGGGAGCGGGAAGCCGATCCGTGTCAAGTCGTGGCGCGGCCACCACCTGGAGCTGAAGTCGTCGCGGCGTACCCGCCGCTACGACGGCAAGGCCGTGCTCGGCACCGAGCATGCGCGCCAGATCCAGCATCTCCTCCCGTACCTCAAGAAGGGCTGACCCATGGCTCGCGTCAAGCGGGGCGTCACCGCCCACAAGCGCCACAAGCGGCTCCTCAACGCGTCCGAGGGCCGCAAGGGAACGCGCTCGAGGCTGATCAAGCCGGCCCACGAGGCGCTGCTCCATGCGCTCGCCTACGCCACCCGCGACCGGAAGGTCCGCAAGCGCGACTTCCGCCAGCTCTGGATCATCCGGATCAACGCGGCTGCCCGGATGCACGGCATCACGTACAGCGCCTTCATCCAGGGCCTCAAGAAGGCCGAGATCGAGATCGACCGCAAGATCCTTGCCGACATCGCCGTCCGCGACGAGGGCACGTTCGGCCGGATCGTCGAGGTTGCCCGGGGCGCCTGACGGGACGTGGACCTTGCCACGCTCACCAGCCAGCTCCACGCGCTCGGCGAGGAGGCGCTCCCGAAGATCGCCGCGGCGCCGGACGTCGCGACGCTCGACGAGCTCGACGTCGCCTACCTTGGCCGCAAGGGCGGCGCCCTCTCGAGCCTCATGCGCGGCATCGGGCAGCTGCCCGCCGACGATCGGCCGCGCGTCGGCGTGGTGGTCAACGAGGTTCGCCAGGCCGTCGAGGCCGCGCTCGAGGAGGCACGCCGGCGAACCGCCGACGCGGCCCTCGCAGCTCGTCTCGTGGCCGAGACCGTGGACGTCACCACGCCCGGGAGGCCGATCGCGCGCGGGAGCCTCCACCCGATCGTGGAGACCATCGGGCGGATCGCGGAGATCTTCGGCCAATTCGGGTTCGTGACCTACGAAGGCCCGGAGATCGAGAGCGACGCGACCAACTTCCAGATGCTCAACATCCCGCCGGATCACCCGGCCCGGGACCTCTGGGACACGATGTACGTCGACGTCGAGGGTGGGCTCCTCCGCACGCACACGTCGCCGGGCCAGATCCGGGTCATGCACACGGAGAGCCCGCCGATCCGCGCGCTCCTGCCGGGCCGCTGCTTCCGCTACGAGGCGGTCGATGCGTCGCACGCCTCCGAGTTCTTCCAGGTGGAGGGGCTCATGGTGGACGAGGGGACGAACCTCGGCGACCTTCGCGGGCTCCTCGACGAGTTCGCGCACGCGATGTTCGGGGCGGGGCGCGCCACGCGGTTCCGTCCGGGCTACTACCCGTTCACCGAGCCGTCGGTGGCATTCGACGTGGGGTGCCTCGTGTGCGGCGGCGTCGGCTGCCCGGCCTGCGGCCGGACCGGCTGGATGACGATCCTCGGGGCCGGCATGGTCCACCCGGTCGTGCTGCGGCACGGCGGCATCGATCCGGAGCGTTACCAGGGCTTCGCGTTCGGGATGGGCGTGGAGCGGATCGCGATGCTCCGCCACGGGATCGGCGATATCCGGGTCTTCCTCGACAACGACCTGCGCCTCCTTGAGCAGTTCCGGTGAGAGTGCCGCTCGACTGGTTGCGCGATTACGTGGACCTCCAGCTGGACCCGGAGGCACTGGCCGAGCGCCTGACGCTCCTGGGGTTCGAGGTCAAGGGCCTCGAGCGATGGGGGTCCGAATGGCGCAACGTGGTCGTCGGCGAGCTGCTGACGGTCGAGAAGCATCCGCGCGCCGACCGCCTCTCGCTCACGACCGTTCGCGTCGGGGCAGGGGAACCGCTCCAGATCGTCTGCGGCGCGACGAACATCGCGCCGGGCCAGCGAGTGCCCGTCGCATTGCCGGGCGCCCTCCTTCCCGGCAACCGCGCCATCGAGCGCACCGAGAAGATGGGCGTGGTCAGCAATGGGATGCTCTGCTCCGGCGACGAGCTCCGCCTCAGCGTGGACGGCGAGGGGATCCTGATCCTTCCCGCGGGGACGCCGCTCGGGGCCGCCCTCACGGACCTCTACGGCGACTGGGTTCTGGACGTGGACGTGAAGCCCAACCGCGGCGATGCCCTCTGTCTTGTCGGCCTGGCGCGGGAGGTGGCCGCCGCGACCGGGGCGTCGGCGCGCTTCCCGGAGGTCGGCCTGACCGAGGACGGTGCGCCGATCGACCAGGTCCTCGCGGTGCACGTCGAGGACCCGGGGCTCTGTCCCCGGTTCGTCGGCCGCATGGTCCGGGGCGTCGGCGTGGCACCCTCGCCCCAGGACGTCCAGCGGCGCCTCCTCGCCGCCGGGATGCGGCCCGTCAGCAACGTCGTGGACGCCACGAATTACGCAATGCTCGAGCTGGGCAAGCCGACGCACGCCTTCGACGCCGGCGCGGTCGCGCGGGACGCCTCGGGGCGGGCCGGGCTCCTGGTCCGGACGGCCGGCGCCGGCGAGCGCCTCGAGACGCTCGATCACGTCGAGCGTTCGCTGTCCGAGGAGACGCTCCTCATCGCGGATGCGAATGGGCCGCTCGCGATCGCCGGGGTCATGGGCGGGGCCGCGTCCGAGGTGGCGGAGTCGACCGTAGACGTGATCATCGAGTCCGCGGTCTTCGACCCCGTGAGCATCAGGCGAACCGCGTTCCGGTACGCGCTTCGATCCGAGGCCAGCCTCCGCTTCGAGAAGGGCCAGGAGTCCCGGCTGGCCAGGATCGGCGCGGACCGCGTCGCCGGCCTCATCGCCACCTGGGCGGGCGGGAGCGTCGCCGCGGGCCGGATCGACACGGCGCCCGATGAGGCAGGCCCCGCGCGCGTCGGGTATCGGCCGGCGCGCGTCAATCGACTCCTCGGCACCAGCCTCGACCCTGATGCGCAGGCTGCGCTCCTCGCGCGGGTCGGCATCGAGAGCGAGCCGGCCACCGCCGGGTCGAACGTCCTGATCGCGGCGGATCCAACCTTGCACGACGTGGCCGTCGGGCCCGGCGAGGCACGGGAAGCCATCGTGCCGTCTTGGCGACGCGACCTGATCGTCGAGGCGGACATCGCGGAGGAGATCGTGCGCCTGGCCGGCTACGAGACGGTGAGCGGGAAGACGCCGGACACGTCGATGCCCCACGTGCGACCGAACCCGCTCGAGCTCCGCGACGGGCTTCGACACGCCCTCGCCGCGGCGGGCCTGGTAGAGGTCGTCACGCCCGCCCTGGTGCCGGCGTCGCAGGCGGCGGCGCTCGGATGGCCCGTCCGTGCCGCGGACGGCGTGCCCGGCGAGCAGGCCGTTGACGGCCCGGTCGTCACCGTGACGAACCCGCTCTCCGAGCGGCATTCCGTCCTCCGGCGGGGCGTCGTGGGAAGCCTCCTCGACGTCCTCGCCCTCAACGAACGGCACGGCCGAGCGGACGTCGCGATCTTCGAGATCGGGAAGGGCTACGCGCAGGCGCCCGACGGCAGCCCGGCCGAGTGGTGGCGCCTCGCGTTCCTCCTCGCTGGCTCGGCGGGCCCCCCGGCATGGAATCGCCCCGCACGCCCGTTCGACCTCGACGACGCGAAGGGGGTCGTCGATCTGGTCGGCCATGTCCTCGGCCTCCCGGAGCCGCTGTTCACGCTTCACGCCGACGGCGCGCCGCTGCATCCGGGCCGCGCGGCGCTCGCGATGGCGGGCCAGGGGTGCGCCGGGCTCGTCGGCGAGCTCCACCCGTCGATCGGAGCCGCGTGGGACCTTCGAGCCGAACGTGTCTTCGTGGCGGAGCTCGCGATCGCCGGGCTGGCAGGCGGCCAGCTCGCCCCGGTCCGGGTCGTGCCCATCGGGCGCTTCCCGCCGCACGAGCGGGACATCGCGCTCGTCGTGCCGGAGTCCGTCGCGGCGGCGGACGTCCTCGCGACGCTCCGGGCCGCCGGCGGCACCACGCTCCGCCGGGTCGGGCTCTTCGACATCTACCGCGGAACGCCGCTCGCCGCGGGGGAGAAGAGCCTCGCCTGGCGGGCGGTCTTCGCCGCCGAGGACCGGGCGCTCGCGGACGATGAGGTCGACGCCGAGGTCGGCCGGCTCGTCGCCGCGACCGCGTCCGCGCACGGCTCCCGGCTTCGAACCTAGCTCGCCGAGCGCGGCCCGCGCGGGTCGCCGCAGGTCCGGGTTACATGCGCCCTGAGCGCGGACGTATTCTTGGGTACGGTCCACCCAGCGCGCGCTCGGGGGGGCCGGGGTCGGCGCCGCACGCGCGCCGCGACACCGGGAGAATGCGTGGACATCGTCGGCGCGATCCGGAGCCTGAACTTCTTCGACCTGCTGTTCGTCTTCTTCGTGTGCGGGTTCTTCCTCGCCGGATTCGTGCAGGGGACCCTGCGCCGCCTGATCGGGCTGGCGATCCTCGTGGTCTCCATCCTCTTCGCCCTCAACCTGCGGGACCCGCTGGGGTCCTGGCTGGCCCACTACTGGACGCAGTTCCCGAAGGAATACTCGACGATGCTCGCCTTCGGGATCAGCTTCGTCGTGATCTACCTTGGCGCGTCCATCGCGGCGCAGGTGTTCTACAAGCGGACCCAGCTGTTCAAGCGGTCCACCCTGGTCGACGAGCTCATCGGCGGAGCCCTGGGCGCGCTCCAGGCAGTTCTGCTGATCGGCGCCATGATCACGATCCTCGACTCCTTCTTCCGGATCCCGGGCATCGCGCCGAGCCCGAACGAGGTGGGGTTCCTGCGCGACATCTTCCGGTTCTACGATCCGTCGCAGACGGCCATCCTCTTCCGCGACGTGCTGATCCCGGCGTTCCTGACGCTCTTCGCCTGGATCACGCCGGCCAGCCTGCGGGCGTTCTTCGCCTGACGGGCGCGCTTCCGACGGCGGTGAGGACGGGGAGCCGACCGTCGTCCGACCTCGCGCGGCTCCTCGGTGGGCCCGTCCTCGACGCCGCCCGCGGGTTGCTGGGCGTCCACCTGGTCCGCGACGACGGGGTGGAGGCACGAATCGCCCGCATCGTCGAGGTGGAGGCATACGGTGGCCCGGATGACCTCGCGTCGCATGCCCGCTTCGGGCCGACGGCGCGCAACGGCTCGATGTTCGGCTCGCCCGGCAAGGCGTACGTGTACGGTGTCTACGGCATGCACACCTGTCTCAACATCGTCTGCGGGCCCGTGGGCACGGCACGGGCGATCCTGGTCCGGGCCGTCGAGCCGCTCGCGGGCGTTCCCGCGATGCGGGAGGCGCGACACGCGAAGGCGCTGGCGACCCGGCGGGCGGAGCGCGATGCGCCGGGCCGCGCGGCCACCCGGATCGCGACGATCCCCGTGATGCGCCTCGCGAGCGGGCCCGGCAACGTCGGCGCGGCCTTCTCGATCGTGCGGGCCGACGACGGCTGCGACCTGCTCGACCCGGCGGGAATGCTCCGGCTGGAGGCGCAGCCCGGCGCGGACCCGCTCCCGGCGTCGGCTTCCGGGCCGCGGATCGGGGTGGGCTTCGCGGGTGCGTGGGCCGAGCGGCCGTGGCGGTTCTGGGTCGCGGACAGCGCGGCGGTCTCGGGCAGGCGGGGGCGCTGATGGACGCCAAGTCGATCGCCCTCCTCGAGTTCCCGCTCATCCGCGAGCGCCTCGCGGCCGCTGCGGGGTTCGGGCCTGGCCGGCGGCTCGCGGCGGCGATCGCTCCATCGGCGGACCCCGTGCTCGTCGAGATCGGCCTAGACGAGACGTCGCAGACGCGCGAGCTCCTCGCCGAGAAGCCCCAGGCCGGCATCGGCGGCGCCGCGGACATCGGGCCCGCCGTGGAGCGCGCCGCCCGGGGCGGCCGCCTCGACGCCGCCCAGTTCGCGTCGATCGCCACGACGCTCGAGGCGGGTTCGCGGCTCCGCGACGCGCTCGCCGGTGACCGGCGGCCCCTCCTCAACGCGCTTGCCCGCGACCTCCACGGGCTGCCCGCGCTGCGCTCGACGCTGGAGCGCAGCTTCGACCCCGTCGGCGAGCTCCTCGACACGGCATCGGCGCGGCTCGGTGGCCTGCGCAGGGCGACCCGCCACGCCTACGAGCGCCTTCGGAGCCGGCTCGAGCAGCTGGTCCACTCGACGGACGTCGGGGCGGCGCTCCAGGACCCCATCATCACCCTTCGCAACGGACGCTACGTGGTGCCGGTTCGCGCCGACTCGCGGAGCCGCGTCAAGGGAATCGTCCACGACGCGTCGGGGAGCGGCCAGACCCTGTTCGTGGAGCCGCTCGTCGCCGTCGAGCTGGGGAATGCGTGGCGAGAGGCCCAGGTCGCGGAGCAGCAGGAGATCGAGCGGATCCTCGACGAGCTCTCGGCGCTCGTCGGGAGCCAGGCGGGGCCGCTCCTCGAGCTGCTCGGCGCGCTCGCCCGATTCGACCTGTGGAGCGCCAAGGCGCGCCTTGCCGAGGAGATGGACGCGACCCGTGCCGAGCTGGGAACGCGCACCGAGATCATCCTCAAGGGCGCCCGCCATCCCGGGCTGACCGGACGCGTCGTCCCCATCGACGTGGAGCTGGGCACCGACTTCCAGGCGCTCCTCGTCACGGGCCCGAACACGGGCGGCAAGACCGTGACGCTCCGGACGCTCGGCCTGCTTGCGCTCATGCACCAGGCCGGCCTGCACGTCCCCGCCGATCCCGGGAGCCGCCTGCCCGTCCTGCGCGACGTGTTCGCCGACATCGGCGACGAGCAGTCCGTCGCCCAGTCGCTCTCGACGTTCTCCGGGCACCTCCGCTCGATCGTCCGCATCTCGGAGGAAGCCGGTCCGGGCACGCTCGTGCTGCTCGACGAGCTGGGTGCCGGGACCGACCCGACCGAAGGTTCGGCGCTGGCGCAGGCGCTCCTGGACCACTTCCTGCGGGCGGGCGCGCTCGTGGCCGCCACGACCCACTACGCGGAGCTGAAGGTCTACGCGCACACGACGCCGAAGGTCCGGAACGCGTCGGTCGAGTTCGACCTGCAGACGCTGAGCCCGACGTATCGGCTCCGGATCGGCCTGCCGGGCGGCAGCCAGGCGTTCGCGATCGCCGAGCGGCTCGGCCTCGCGCTGTCGATCGTCGACGAGGCGCGCGGGCGACTGACCGAGGGCCAGAAGGCGTTCGAGGAGACGCTCGCCTCCATCAGGGAGGCCGACACGGCGGCCCAGACAGCGCTCGACCGCGCCCGGGCCGCGGAGATCAGGGCCGCCGAGGCCCAGCGGACGGCGGAAGAGGAGCGCCGGCGCGCCCGCAAGGATCGCGATGCGGCGGTCGCCTCCGCGCGGGCGGACGCGGAGCGGATGGTGGACGACCTCCGGTCCGAGATCCGCGGCACTCGGCGCCGCCTGGAACGCGAGACAGTCACGGCACCCGCGCTCGACGAGGTCATGGAACGGGCCGAGGCGCACCTCGCGCGACTCCCCGAATCGACGCCCGTGCCCGTGGCTTCCGAGCCCGCCGAGCCCGTCGACTGGCGCGTCGGCGCCCGCGCACGGAGCCTCAGCCGCGGCTGGGAGGGGCGGATCGCCGCGTTGGAGCGGGGCGGCCGCCGGGCGACGCTCGAGGTCGGGGGTATGCGCGTCACGGTCGGCGTCGAGGATCTCGTGCCGGCCCTCGTCGACGCCGCGTCCGGCGGCCCAGGTCGACGCGAGCCGATCGAGGAGGCCGCCTCGGGGATCACGGCCCTGCGACTGGATCGCGCCCGCTCCATCGCGTCATCGCTGGACGTCCGCGGCGCACGGGTGGACGAGGCGCTCGAGGTGGTCGGGCGCTACCTCGAGGACGGCGCCCTG
>JADGQH010000009.1 GCA_017881985.1 Chloroflexota bacterium
GGCCGGTTGGGTCAAAGGTCCTCGAAGAGCCGCGGCTGGACGTCCTGGGCGGCGACGCGTCGGCGGGGACGCAGCAGCGCGCGGATCTCGACCCGGCGCACGTAGCGGCGGCCACCCAGCTTCAGCGTCTGGAGCCGACCCTCGCGCGCCCACCTGCCGATCGTCTCCGGACGGAGGTGAACGTTCGCGCCGTCGAGGATCTGGCCCGCCTCAGCGAGCGTGATCCAGTCCGAGGGCGGACGGCTCATCGAGGCGTCATCGATCCGCCTGGGACTGAGCCGACGTCTTCGAGGGCCCGCCGCCGGACGAAGAGGAGGCATCGGCGGGTGCCGTCGCACCGGACGACTCGCCGGATCCCCCGGCCGGTTCCCCGGACGGCTTCCCGGACCCCCCGGCCGGCTTCCCGGATTCCCCGGACTCCCCGGCCGGCCTCCCGGATTCCCCGGATTCCCCGGACTCCCCGGAGGCCGCGGATTTCGCTGACCCGGATGCCGGCGTCGCGGTCTCGGCTCGTCGTGATCGTGCGCTCGAGGCTCGGCGATCCGACTTTGCCCAGCCGGTTCCCTTGAAGTGGATCGTCGGCGGGACGAAGGCCCGCGCGACCGGCCCACCGCACTCTGGGCACTGGTGCGGCCCCGCCTCGTTGATCCCGCGGAACACCTCGAAGCGATGGCCGCAGGATCCGCAGACGTAGTCGTAGATGGGCACGTGGTCTCCGTTCGCCGATCGGCTCAGCCGCGCAACAGCCGCATGCCGCACTTCGGGCAGTAGAACGCTCGGGCGTGGGCGGACGCAAACCCGCAGTGCGCACAGACGAGGCCGCCACGGCCGGCCGCCGGGACCGGCCGGTCGAGCGGCACGACCTCCATCGCGAACTGGCTGGCGAGGATGTTCTGGAAGAGGCCGCTCAGGCGCCGGGCCGCGATCCGATCCGTGTCGCCGCGGACGCCGCGGCCGCCCCAGCCGACGACGGCGCGGACGAGCATGTCACCCGTCGCCTCGTCCCAGTGCGAGGCCACGCCGCCGACGACGGCGTTGTACTCGGGGTAGCCGGAGGTGTCGATCTCGCCGTCGAGAAGCGCGCAGGCAAGCGTGTCGAAGGCAAGATCGATCGCATCGATCGACTCGAGGACGTAGATGGCGTGGCGAGTGATCGGCGAGTGGCCGTGGTGGGCGTTGACCCACTGCATCGCCTCGGACGATCGGATGATCTGCGGGCTGGCCTGGCTGAACTCGATCGGGAGCGGATCGATCACCTCGATCTCGCTCGCCGCCAGGCCGGCGAGCATCGCCGGCAGCTCGGCCATGGCGCGCGGCCCGGCCTTCATCCGCACGCCCTCGCTGCTCTTGCCGGCGTAGTGAAGCTTGAGGAGATACTCCTCGGCGGCGGTCTCCTCCGGGATGGCGGCGGGCGTGGGCACGGAGCGCTCATCGTCCCGTCCCCGACGCTTGAGGAACTCGAGCGGCACGGAACCTCCATCGGCGTGGCGTGAACGTAATCCTAGCAGCGCCGGCCGCCGGCCCACGTTCCGTCCGGGCGACCAGCCCTGCGGGTTCCGGCGACCGGTCAGCGGCGGCGGTGACACCGGCGGGCTCGTCCCCTACACTCCGCGGCGTGCCAGAGCCCTCGGGTCGTGACCATGGCGCTGCCGTTGGCGGTCTTCCTCGCCCTCCAGGGCCACCGCATGCGCGGGATCGTGAGAGGCTCGGTGAAGGGGTGAGCCCGCTTCGAATGCCACGCCAGCGCCGCCCGGCATGGCTGACGCCCGCGCCTCCGACATGCGCCCGGAGTGTTTGATGGCCGACCAACGAAGGCTCTACCCCGTGGACGCCTGGCGGATTCGCGAGCTCACGTTCGACCCGGCATTTGCGGCCCGAAACGAGACGATCTTCTCCCTGGGCAATGGACACCTGGGCCTCCGCGGCAACCTCGAAGAGGAGGCCGGCAACGTCGCCCACGGGACCTACGTGAACGGGTTCTACGAGGAGGCCCCGATCGCGTACGGGGAGGTTGCCTACGGCTACGCGAGGAATCACCAGGTCCTCCTCAACGTGGCCGACGGGAAGCGGATTCAGCTCTTCGTGGGGGAGGAACCCTTCGACCTGGCGACGGGATCCGTGCAGGCGTACGAGCGGTCGCTCGACCTGGGAACGGGCGTGCTGACGCGCTCTGTCCGCTGGCGCGCCCCCCGGGGTGCCGTCGTCGAGGTCGTGGCGCGCCGGCTCGTCTCGCTCACGCGCCCGGAGATTGCCGCGATCGATTTCGCGGTGACGCTCGCCGAGGGCGAGGCTACCCTCCGTGTCGTCTCCGCGATCAACGCGCGGGCGCGCAACCAGGAAGTCTCCGACGACCCGCGGGTCGGGGCCCACCTCCCGGACGGCGCCCTCAGGACGGTGCACCACGAGGCATCCGGCACGTGGGGCGCCATCGTCCAGCGCACCCGGACCACGCGCCTCTCGGTGGTCGCGGCCGCCGACCACGAGGTCCGCGGCGACGCCCTGGCCGCGGCCGTACCCGGGCCATCGTCCGCCGCCGGCGAGGACGGCGTCGTGATGACCGTGGAGGTCCACGGGGGCGCCGGGACTCGCCTGGCGCTGACCAAGTACCTGGCGTACTCCACCTCGCTCGACCACCCCGAGGCGAGCCTCGTGACCCTGGCCCGCGAGGCGATCCTCGACGCGCGCGACCGGGGCTTCGATGGCCTCGTGGAGGAGCAGCGGGCCGAGCTCGCGCGCTTCTGGAGCGTCTCCGACGTCGAGATCGAGGGCGACCGCGCGCTCCAGCAGGGTGTCCGCTTCAACCTCTTCAGCCTCTTCCAGTCGGCTGGACGCGACGGCCGCACGAGCCTTGCCGCGAAGGGCCTTACCGGCGAAGGCTACGAGGGCCACTACTTCTGGGACACGGAGATCTTCGCCCTGCCGTTCTTCGTCTATACGCAGCCGTCGATCGCGCGCGCGCTGCTCCGGTATCGCTGCGGGACCCTCGACAAGGCGCGCGCGAGGGCCGCAGAGATGACCCAGCGGGGCGCCCTCTACCCATGGCGCACGATCGGCGGAGACGAAGCCTCGGCATACTTCCCGGCCGGCACGGCCCAGTACCACATCAACGCAGACATCGCTCATGCCATCGGGATCTATGTGAGCGCGACCGGAGACAGGTCGCTGCTCCACGACGGCGGCGCCGAGGTCATCTTCGAGACGGCCCGGCTGTGGGCGGACCTCGGCGACTTCATTCCCGCGCAGGATGGCGCGTTCTGCCTGAATGAAGTGACGGGCCCCGACGAGTACAGCGCGCTCGTGAACAACAACTGCTACACGAACCTCATGGCACGGGCTCACCTGCACCTCGCGGCGAGGCTGGCCGGTGAGCTCGCCGCGGACGCACCGGCGGAGTACCAGCGGCTCGCGACACGGATCGGGCTGACGGCGGGCGAGGTGGCCGACTGGCGACGAGCAGGCGACGGGATGCGCGTCCCGCGCGACCCCGGCCTGGGGATCCACGCCCAGGACGATTCGTTCCTCAGCCTGGCTCGGTGGGACTTCGCGGGGACGCCGGCCTCGATGTATCCCCTGCTGCTCCACTACCACCCCCTTGTGATCTACCGCCACCAGGTCCTCAAGCAGCCCGACGTGGTGCTCGCCCAGGTCCTTCTCGGAACGCAGTTCTCGATGGCGGAGAAGAAGCGCAACTTCGACTACTACGACCCGCTTACCACCGGGGACTCGTCGCTCTCGCCGTGCATCCAGAGCGTGGCCGCAGCGGAACTCGGGTACGCCGACCTCGCGTACTCCTACTTCATGCGCACGGCCCGGATGGACCTCGACGATGTGAACGGCAACGTCTCCCACGGCGTCCATGCCGCCGCGATGGCGGGCTCGTGGGTCTCGCTCGTGTACGGGTTCGGGGGCCTGCGCGACGACGATGGACGGCTCTCGTTCGCGCCTCGCCTTCCCTCGGCATGGCGCAGGCTGCGCTTCCGCCTCCAGGTCGGCGACGCGCTACTCCAGGTCACCCTGACCGGCCGCGCCGCGACGTACGAGCTGCTGGCCGGCAACGTGGTCGAGATCCGCCATTTCGGACAGCCGCTCCGCATCTCGGCGGGCCAGCCGGCCGTCCAGGACCTGGAACCCCGTCTCGAATGCGTGATTTTCGATCTCGACGGGGTCATCACGGACACCGCGGAGCACCATTTCCGCGCGTGGCAGCGGCTTGCGTCCGAGATCTCCCTCCCGTTCGACCGCGAGCTGAACGAGCGGCTGAAGGGCGTCAGCCGAATGGAGAGCCTGGAGATCATCCTCGAGAACGCGGGGAGGACGGAGAACCTGCAGGACAAGGTGCGGCTTGCCGAGCGCAAGAACGCCTACTTCCGGGAGCTCATTGCCGGCGTCACGCCGGCTGATCTGCTACCCGGGATCGGCGATCTCCTGGCAGGACTCCGTGCACGCGGAACCAAGACCGCCATCGCCTCGATGAGCCACAACGTGTGGGATGTCGTGCGGGGTCTCGGGATCGAGCCGTTGATCGACGTGATCGTTGACCCGGCAACCCTGGTGAAGGGCAAGCCCGACCCCGAGATCTTCCTTGTCGCCGCGGAGCGGCTGGGCGTGCGCTTCGAGAACTGCGTCGGCATCGAGGATGCCCGAGCCGGCGTCGAAGCGATCAAGGCGGCGCGAATGGTTGCGGTGGGGGTCGGTCGAGATCTCCCAGGCGCCGACTGGGTCGTGACGAACACGCGGAGCATCACCGTCGAGGCGCTCGACGCCCTCTTCACGGCGCCGCGTCCGATGGCGGGCCGGGGCGCAGCCCGGTAGGCCCGACCGCCGGGTCGGGGCGCGCCCCGCCGCGACCCGTCGCGGCGATCCCGGATCCACGATGGTCTGCTTCTCGCGGCGCTCCCCTACCCGGCCAGGCTGGCGCGCAGGGCGGTGACCCGTTCCTCGAGCTCTGCCGCCCTCGCGCGCGCCCGCTCCACGACCGCCGGTGGTGCCTGGGCGACGAACCGCTCGTCGGCGAGGCGGGCCCGCGCTCCCTCGAGCTGCGTCTCGGTCCCGGCAAGCTCCCGTTCCTGGCGCGCACGGTCCCGGGCCGCTGCCTCGCCATCCGGCGCCGCCGGGCGAATCAGGGCCTCGATCGGGCCGGCCAGGACCGCGAGCCCGCCCGTGGCCCCCGACCGGAGCGCGCCGATGTCCGGGACGCGGGTGAGCGGGCGGGCATGGGCGAGCCGTTCGATGGCTGGCGCAAGAGCGTCGAACGTGGGACCGAGCCCGGGCGGGATCGCGATCTCCACCGCAAGCCAGGCCGACGGGTCCAGCTTCGCCTCGGACCGGGCGTTGCGAAGCGCACGGACGAGCTCGAGGAGCGCCCCGACCTCGGACTCCGCCTCGGCGTCGGCCGGCGGAGCGGCCGGCCAGTCCGCCACGATCAGGAGGTCGGGGTCGCCCGCGGCGCGAGGCATCTCGGCCCAGAGCGCCTCGGTCACGAACGGCATCACCGGGTGCAGGAGGCGAAGGTACGTGTCGAGCGCCTCCACGAGCGTCCACCAGGTCGCCTCGCGGTCGGCCGCCGGGAGCGCATCATCGGTGAGGCGGACCTTGGCAAGCTCCAGGGCCCAGTCGCAGAACTCGCCCCAGATCGAGTCGTAGAGGACGTGGGTCAGCTCCCCGAACGAGAACTCGGCCAGGGCCCCGTCCGCGCCCACGACCGCCGCGCCGACGCGGCTTCGCAGCCAGCGTTCCGCCGGACCGAGGCGGGCTCCATCGGGGGCGACCCGCGGCGCCCCCGGCGGGATCGTCGACGGCCGCGCGCCGAGCACGAACCGCGCCGCGTTCCAGAGCTTGTTGGCGAAGTTGCGCGCGTTCTCCAGCTTCTCGGCGCTGAACTTCTGGTCGTTGCCAGGCGCCGCCCCGTGGATCAGGGCGAATCGGAGCGCATCGGCACCCGACTCGTCGATCGCCTCCAGCGGGTCGACGACGTTCCCGGTCGTCTTGGACATCTTCTGGCCGTATGGGTCGCGGACCAGGCCCGAGAGGTAGACAACCTCGAACGGGGCGTCGCCCAGGAGGTGGATGCCGAGCATCATCATCCGGGCGACCCAGAAGAAGATGATGTCGTAGGCCGTCTCCATCACCGTGCCCGGGTAGAAGCGGGCCAGGTCAGGCGTCGCCTCCGGCCAGCCGAGCGTCGAGAACGGCCAGAGGCCGGAGCTGAACCAGGTGTCGAAGATGTCGGGGTCCTGGATCAGCTCCGACGCAGGCCGTCCGCAGGTCCCACAGGTGCTCGGGCCGCCCACCTCCGCGCTCACCGTGATGTGCCCATCCGGGCAGTACCAGGCAGGGATGCGGTGGCCCCACCAGAGCTGCCGGCTCACGTTCCAGTCGCGGATCTCGGTGAGCCAGTGCTCCCAGACCTTCTCGAATCGTTCGGGCAGGATGACGGTTCGCCGGCCGCGCGTTGCGGCCAGCGCCTCCGCTGCCAGGGGCGCAGTCCGCACGAACCACTGGGTCTTGAGGCGTGGCTCCACGGCATCGTGGCTGCGCTGGCATCGGCCCAGGATCATCTCGTGGGGGGTGCTCGCCACGAGGTCGCCGGCGGCGTCCAGGTCGGCGAGGATGCGCTGCCGGGCAGCGTATCGCTCGAGGCCCGTGTATGGGCCGCCGGCCCCCGTGATGTTCCCTGCGTCGTCCATCACGTCCACGAACGGGAGGCCATGGCGCTGGCCGGTCGCGTAGTCGTCGTGGTCGTGGGCGGGCGTGATCTTCACGGCGCCGGTCCCGAAGGCCCGGTCCACGACGGCATCCGCGATGATCGGGACGTCGCGCTCCACGAACGGGATGCGGACCCTGCGCCCGATCAGCGCGGCGTAGCGCGGGTCGTCCGGGTGGACCGCGACGGCCGTGTCGCCGAGGATCGTCTCGGGGCGCGTCGTGGCCACGCTGATCGTGGCGGCTGGATCCGGCGCTCCGGTCGCCGCGTCCAGCATGTGGTAGCGGACGGTCCAGAGCGTCCCCGTCTCGGGCGTCGCCTCGACCTCGAGGTCCGACAAACTGGTCCGGCAACCCGGGCACCAGTTGATGAGCGTCTCGTGGCGGTAGGCCAGGCCCTCGCCGTAGAGGCGCGCGAACGCCTCGCGCACGGCCCGCGCGGAGACCTCGTCCATCGTGAAGCGAAGGCGGCCCCAGTCCAGGCTTGCCCCGAGGCGGCGCTGCTGGCCCAGGATGACCAGCTTCGTCTCGTCGATGAAACGCCACATTCGCTCGAGGTAGCGCTCGCGACCCAGGCTGGCCCGCGTCTCGCCCTCCGCGGCGATGATCCGGTCGAGGACGAACTGGGCCGCGATGCTCGCATGGTCCAGGCCCGGCAGGAAGAGCGCCGGTCGGCCCTGCATCCTCGCGTGGCGGGTCATCAGGTCCTCGACCGCGCTTCGCTGGGCATGCCCCAGGTGAAGGCTTCCCGTCACGTTCGGCGGCGGCTGGATCAGCACGAACGGCGGCTTGGACGCATCGGCGCGCGATCCCCCGCCGTCGGGCGCGAAGACATCCGCAGCCAGCCAGCGTTCGTAGATCGCGGCCTCCACGTCGCCGGGCCGGTACGCCTTCGCGAGCCCCGGGCCGGCATGCCCCTGCGTCATCGCGCGCTCCCTCCGAGACAGAACAAACCCCGTGCGTCCCAGCGGACGAACGGGGTCGTGGTACCACCAGCTGGTTCGGCATTCGGTCGCGACCGGTCATCCCGGCCGGTACGCCTCGCGGCGCGCCCGGCAGCCCTCTCGACGCGCTATCGGGCGTCTCCCGTCACGGCTCGCGAGCGACGTTCGCGCCGGGGTCGCCGCGCGGCTCGCACCGTCCCGCGCTCGCTTGGGCCCCTGCCGACGCTACTCCTCCCGGTCACCGCCGTGAGGCGCGGAGTGTAGCACGGGGTGCTGTCAACTCCGGGGCATCGTGTCGGCTTTCGGGGCATCGAGACGGCTCCCTGCGCCGGTCAGCCGATCGCCTCGAGCACGACGGCTTCGTTCGGGCCGAGGCTGAGCGAGGCCCCGTTCGCGACGACGGAGCCGGGCGCCGCCGCCCGGGCCGTCCCAAACCGGAGCCGCCATCCTGACTGGCCTTCGGTTGCGGACAGGTGCCAGTCTGAGTCCGCCCGGCCCAGGTTGAGGAGCACGAGGATGCGCTGCCCCGGAACGTCTCGCGTGTAGGCGACGATGTCGCCGCTGCGGTCAGGATCCAAGCGGAGCGACCCGAGCTGGAGCGCCGGAGTGGCCGCCCGCAGCGCGAGGAGGCGGCGGTATGTCGAGAGGACGGACTGTGGATCCGCCAGCTGGACCTCGACGTTTCGCTCCTCGACATCGGGTCCGAGCCGAAGCCATGGCCGACCATTCGAGAAACCCGACCCCGGCCCCGGCGCCCATGGCATCGGCGTTCGGCACGCTGAGCGATCCCACCACTGGGTCCCGGGGCTGAAACGAAAAGTCGGTGGATCGACGCTCTCCTCGGGCGCGATGCTCACGTCGCGCATTCCCAGCTCCTCGCCGTAGTAGAGGAACGGCGTGCCGCGAACCGTCAGCAGCAGGACCGCCGCGGCGCGGGCAACCGCGTCCGTGTCCCCCGCCCCGACGGTGTCTGCAAGACGAGAGGCATGCCGCGGACGATCGTGATTCGAGAGGACAACGGTCGGCCAGCGGCCCTCCCGAAAGGCTGCCTCGCGTTCCTCGATCGCGGCGCGGATGGCCGGCGCTGTCCAGCTCGCCTCGATCAACGCCCAGTCGAACACGAGGTGGGAGCCCGACGTGAGGCCGGCCGCGGTCTCGGCATTCCCGTCGAACAGCTCTCCGACGGACATCCGGCCGGGCTCCTCGTCGAGGATCGCGCGGAATCGCCCGATCAGCGCCGGGAAGTCGGGCTGGTCGCGGTCGTACAGGTGGACCTGCCGGTCCCACGGGCCGCGGCCGGCCCGGGTGGGATTCGACGGCAGGTCCGGGTGCTTGAGGAACAGATTGAACACGTCGAGGCGGAAGCCGTCCACGCCGCGCGCGAGCCATCCGCGGACCATCCGGAACTGTGCCTCCTCCACGCCCGGGTGCCGCCAGTTCAGCTCCGGTTGCTCGACCATGAACGTGTGGAAGTAGAGCTGGCCCCGACGCGGCTCCCACTCCCAGCCGCTGCCACCGAAGAACGATGCCCAGTTGTTTGGCGGCACGGGCTGTCCGCCATCGCCGATGCTGGCCGGGTCGCGCCAGAGATACCAATCCGCGTGGGGTCCATCGCGGCTCGCGCGCGACGTCTCGAACCATTCGTGCGCGTCGCTCGTGTGGTTCATGACGAGATCGAGGACGATCCGGATGCCTCGTCGATGCGCCTCGGCCACGAGCCGATCGAACATGGCCTCCGAGCCGAAGACCGGATCGACACGGTCGTGATCGGCGACGTCATAGCCCCCGTCAAGGCCGGGCGACGGGTAGATGGGAGACAGCCAGATCGCGTCGACGCCGAGCCCGTCGGGCCCCAGGTGGTCGAGGTGGTCGATGATCCCGGCCAGGTCGCCGACACCGTCGCCGTCCGAGTCCGCGAAGCTCCGCGGGTAGACCTGGTAGATCACGCCGCGCTGCCACCAGTCGTCGCCGAACCGGGCGCCCTCGACGGGCGGCACGCGCCGACTCACTCGAGGCCGGCCGCGGCGACGAGCCAGAGCACGCCGCGGGCGGGCACCACGATCGGCCGCGTTGCGAGGCGTCGCGAGCCGTCGAGCAGGTCAACGAGGATCCCGCTCGCCGGCTTCGGCAGCAGCGCCGGGTCCACCATCGCGTCGCGATCACCGAACCCGTGAAGGGCAATCAGCCAGCCGAGGGGGTGCTCGCGCACGAACCCGAACACGCTCTGGCCCAGGCCGTCGACGATCCGGAGCGGCGCCGCCGCAGAGAGTTGGGGCGTGCGCCGACGCGTCTCGATGAGCGCGCGGAGTCCGGCGAAGATGCGGCCCTCCACCGTGGCCGGCTGGTGGCGCCGGCCGGCGGCCACCCAGTCCATCCGGGGCCGGTGGAGCCACCGGTTGTCCGCCGCCTGGTCGGGCATGTCGAGGTAGCTGCGGTCGTTGAGCATGCCGATCTCGTCGCCCATGTAGAGGAGCGGGATGCCGTCCCAGCCGAGGATCAGGGCGTGGCCGAGCAGGATCCGTTCGATCGCCTTGGTGATCGCCTCGGGATCGGCGGCCTCGATCGCCGCCTCCAGGCCGGCAAGGCTCGCGAACGTGCCGCTGACCCGTTGGTCGCCGGTCTCCGGGTTCACCTGGAAGCCCTCGCCGCGCGCGAACGAGCCCGGAAACGCGCCGGTGTAGAAGGCGGACAGGAAGGCGCGATGTGCCGGACCGTCCCAGCCGACCGCGGCGGCATCGCTCTCGGTGACCGCCCAGCCGATGTCGTCGTGGCACCGGATGTAGGTCGCCCACGCCGTGTTGACGGGCTTGTGCGGGAACTCGCGCAGGACGTGCGTCATGAGCCGGGTGTCCCCGGCCGCGAGCGAGGACCAGAACTGGACCATGAGGCTGTTTTGGTAGGCCATGTCGGCGACTCGTCCGTGATGCCGGCCGAGGCCCAGGTAGTGCGCGAGCTGGTCCGGCCCGACGATCGCCTCGGCCTTGAAGATGACGGCCGGCGCCGCGATCCGGGCACACGCGCGGAGGGCCTGGAGCAGGTCGTGGACCTCGGGCTGGTTCTGGCAGTTCGTGCCGAGGCGCTTCCACATGAACGCCACGGCATCGAGCCGGAAGACGTCGACCCCCAGATTGGCGAGCGAGAGCAGGACATCGGTCATCTCGAGGAAGACCTCGGGATTCGACCAGTCCAGGTCCCACTGGTAGGAGTGGAACGTGGTCCAGGCCCAGCGGCCCCCCTTGATCCGCGTGAAGTTCCCCGGCGCGAATGTCGGGAAGACCTCGGGAAGGGTTGCCTCGAAACGGTCGGGCATCGTCCTGTCGGGATAGATCCTGTACATCGCCTCGGCCCACGGATCGCCTGCGCGGGCGCGGCGGGCCCAGGCGTGCTCGGCCGCCGTGTGGTTCAGGACGAGATCGACGCAGACGCTGATGCCGCGATCCCGGAGGTGACCGCAGAGCTGCTCGAGGTCCGCGATCGTGCCGAGCGCGGGGTCCACGGCGCGGTAGTCCATGACTGCGTAGCCGCCGTCGTCCTCTCCCTCGCGGGCCTGGAGGAGCGGCATCAGGTGGACGTAGCGCACGCCGAGCTCGGCCAGGTAATCCAGGTGATCGGCGACGCCTGCGAGCGTCCCGGCGAATCGGTCGACGTAGAAGACGTATCCGATCATCGACGGGTCGGTGAACCAGTCCGGCTTGAGGGTCCGGGCGAGGTCATGCCGCTTGAGCGGCTCGGTTCGCTCCCGATAGCGGTCCGCGAGGCGCTCGACCAGCCGATCGAGCGCGGAATCCCCGTCGGGGTGACCGCCGTACGGCGCCGCCCAGCCATCGAGCAGGTCGGGCCACCAGCGGTCCAGGCGCGCGATGAAGATGTCGATGTCGCGGACGGGCATCGACGCGAGCCGGGCCCGGGCGACGTTCGTGGCGCGACCCGCCGCCGCCCCCGATCGTGCGACCAGGGGCGGCAACGGGTGCGATGGGGACGAGCCGGGGGAGGAGTCCCGGGCCGTCGCCGAGGTTCTGGCCATCGCGTTCGACCGTGACGCGGCGCTCAGCCCTTCACGGAGCCGGCCATCATGCCGCGCACGAAGAAGCGTTGCAGCGCCAGGAAGACCGCGACCGGCACGAGCATCGAGACGAAGGCGCCGGCCGTGAGGAGCTGCCAGTCCTGGCCGCGCGACCCGACGATGTTCAGGAGGCGCGACGTCATGACGGCCACGTCCTTGTTCGTGCCCAGGAACGTCTGCGCGACGAGCAGGTCGTTCCAGACCCAGAGGAACTGGAAGATCGCGAACGAGGCGAGGGCCGGGGTGGAGAGCGGCAGGATCAACCGCGTGAAGGTCTGGAAATGAGACGCGCCATCGATGTATGCGGACTCCAGGATGTCCTTCGGCAGCTGGCTGATGTAGTTGTAGAGCAGGTAGGTGGCCAGGGCGAGACCGAAGCCGGCGTGCGCGAGCCAGATCGCGAGGAAGGTCCCGTTCAGGCTCACCGCGAGGTACGCCTTCAGGATCGGGATCAGCGAGATCTGGAGCGGCACGACGAGCAGCGCCACGACCGTGATGAAGAGGATCTTCTTGCCCGGGAACGACATCCAGGCGAAGCCGTACGCGGCGAAAGCCGCGATCAGGATCGGGATGACCACGGCCGGGATCGTGACCGCCAGCGTGTTGAGGAAGGCGGTGCCAAGTCCGTCGCCGCCGAAGATCACGTTGTTGTAGTTGTCCAGGCTGAAGCCGCCCGGATGCGTGAAGACGGTCCACCAGCCCGAATCCGAGATCGCGGCCTTCGTCCGGAAGGACGTGATGAACAGGCCGAGCGTCGGGATGGTCCAGATCGCGGCCAGCAGGATGACGGTTCCGTTGACGAGGATGAGCGACGTTCGAGAGGTTTTCATCGCATCGCCCTCACATGCCCCGGGAACGGAATTGGCGGAGGTTGTACCACATGACCGGTGTCACGGCGATCAGCAGGATGACCGCCAGGGCGGAGCCGCGTCCGTAGTCGAAGAACGTGAACATCTGCTTGTACTGGAGCGTCGCGATCACGTTCGTTCCGAAGTTGCCCCCGGTCATGGTCTGGACGATGTCGAAGATCTTCAGGGTGAGGATCGCGATCGTGGTTGCCACCGTCACGACGGTCGGCCAGACGGTCGGCAGGATGATGCGTCGGAAGATCTGCCACTCAGTGGCGCCGTCGATCCGGCCGGCCTCGAGCATCTCGTCGGGGACTCCCTTGAGGGCCGCCGACAGGATCACCATCGCGAACCCGGCCTGCCCCCACACGAGGATGACGATGATGAAGAGGGTGTTCCACGGCTCCACCGTGAGCCATGACTGGGGCGCTATGCCGAATGAGCTGAGGACCCCGTTCAGCAGGCCGATCTGGGGCTGGCCCTCGGGCTGGAAGGAGAACACGAAGCGCCAGATGATCGCCGCCCCGACGAACGAGATGGCCATCGGCAGGAAGATGAGGGTCTTGACCAGCCGGTCCAACTTCGAACGATCGGCCAGCACGGCGATCGCGAGGCCCAGGCCGGTGGAGAAGACCGTCCCGAGGACCAGCCACAGGACGTTGTTCCTGATGGCGGTCAGCATGTCCGGGTTGGTGAACGCATAGGCGTAGTTGTCGAGGCCGACGAACTTGCCGCCGGTGGCGTCACGGAAGCTGTTGTAGATCGTCAGGATCGCCGGCACCAGCAGGTAGAACGTGAGGATCGCGAGGGCCGGCCCCACGAAGACGAACGGGAGGACGCGGCCTCGCCACGTCCCTGGCAGCTTCTCGACGAGCCAGTTGGAGACGATATACAGCAGCCCCGTCCCGCCGACGCCCCAGACGATGGCGACCACGACGACGACGATCTTCGGGGCCTGCGCATCCCGAAGGAAGAGGAACCCGGCCCAGAGGACCAGGAACGCGACCACGGGGACGACCAGGGAGATGACGACCCTTCCGACCCCGGTACCGACCGCCTGGACGACGCCACGTGGCGCGTCGTCGGTCACCAGCCTTGCCCCAGCCATGTCTACTCCTATGCTGCGAGCGGATCACGGACCGGTCGACGGCCCAGGGTCGGCGCGGGTCGCCCGGCACTGCGCCGGGCGACCCGCGCGAGCTCCTACTTCGGCCAGCTGGCCTCGATGTTGTTCAGGGTCGTGTCGATGCTCTGCGCACCGTTCACGAGCTTGACGATCTCCGACCAGAAGCTGCCCGAGCCCACGGCCGCGGGCATCTGGTCCGAGCCGTCAAATCGAACGAAGGGGGCGGTGGTCAGCGTTGTCACGAACGCCTGATCGAGCTTGGACGAGTAGTTGTTGATGTCCTGGCCCTTGTACGGGAACAGGGCACCGCCGGTCTTCGACCACGACACGCCCGCCGCGGGGGTGGTCAGGTACTTGAGGAAGGCCCAGACCTCCGGACGGTCCGCGAACGCGACCGCCTGGTCGCCGCCGACCTCGGCCGGCGTCCCGAGCTGCGGGTCGATGGACGGGAGGTTGAAGACGCCGACCTGGTTGTCGAGGTCGGCCTTGATCGCGTCCGGGAAGAACGAGGTGATGAAGTTACCCTGGTTCGTGAACCAGCACTTCGGCGGGCTGTCGAAGGCAGCCTTCGGCGCCTCACCGAAATTCGTCTGAACGATGTAGGCCGGGCCGCCGAAGACGTCGGCCTTGTTGCCCCAGATGTCCATCATGTCCTGCACGGCCGTCTTCACAGTCGGGTCGTTGAACGGGATGGCGTGGCTGACCCACTTGTCGTAGCCGTCCTTGCCGACTGTCCGGAGCATGATCTCCTCGATCCAGTCGGTGGCCGGCCAGCCCGTCGCCGCGCCGCTCTCGATGCCGATGCACCAGGCCGGCGTGCCGTCCGCTGCCATCTTGGCCTCGAGCGTCTTGAGCTCGTCCCACGTGGTGGGGACGGAATAGCCCTTGGCCGCGAAGGCGACCTTGGGATAGAAGACCAGGCCCTTCAGGTTGACCCGGTGGAACACGCCGTAGACCTTGCCGTCCTCGGCGGTGCCGATGGCCTTCCAGCCCTCGCCATAGTTCGCATCGATCGAGGCGAGGATGTCAGCGGGCAGCGGGAAGAGCTTGCCCTGCTTGGCATAGTTCTTCATCCCGCCCGGCTGCGGCAGGAGCGCGACGTCCGGCGGATTCCCGGCCTGGACCTGGACGTTCAGGTTCTGCTCGAAGGACTTGTCGCCGTTGTAGGTCACCGTGACGCCCGTGGCGTCCTCGAACGGCTTGACCGCTGCCTCGAACGCGGTGGCCTCGGTGTCCACGAAGGCACCGCCGACGGTCACCGTCTTGCCCTTGAGGTCGCCGCTCGCCGCGGACGCGGCAGCGGATGCGGCGGCAGCCGATGCGGCGGGCGACGCCGCCGTTCCGCCGGTCGATGGAGCGGCCGTGCTCCCACCGCCGCAGGCCGCCAGCACGAGCGCGGCGACCGAGAGACCCGCGAACAACCGTTGCTTCATATGCTCCTCCTCCGTCGTCGACCGACGGGGTCGAACGATTCGCGAGATGCGTGGAACCGGTTCCACATCCTCGCCGATGACACGGTATCAGGGCATGTCAAGTGCCCGGCGGGGCAGGGCGCGTCGCGGATCAGACCGAAGGTGGGGCGGTCGAGCGCCGGACGACGAGGCTGATCGGCTGGACCTCGCGGAGCACGCCCGGCGGCGTGCCGTGGATCATCCCGAGGAGCCGCTCGACGGCGCGCACTCCCGATTCGAACAGCGGTTGGCGGACGGTCGTGAGGCCCAGGTGGTCGGCGAGCTCGATGTCGTCGTAGCCGGTCACGGACAGGTCGCCGGGCACGTTCATCCCAAGCGCGTTGGCCGCCTCGAGGGCTCCCGCGGCCTGGGTGTCGCTCGCACACACGATCGCGGTCGGCGGCAGGCGCTGCGTCAGCATCCGCGTCGCGAGCTCCGTGGATCGGCGTGGTGAGTGGTCGCCGATGGCAACGAGCGATGCCGGGATCGTGAGGCCGGCGGCTGTTATCTCCCGGCGGACGCCGGTCAGCCGCAGGCGACTCGAGGTGAACGCCAGGGGGATGCGGGGGATGTCGCCGATGAACCCGATCCGGCGATGGCCGAGTGCCAGGAGATGCCTGCTCGCGAGGCGCCCTCCCAGCACGTCGTCGGCGACGACCCGGGGCAGCGTGCGGTGATGGGCGTCGATCAGCACGACCGGGAGGTCGATCCTGCCGATCCGCTCGAGCTCGGTCTCGTGCGGCGAGAGCGAGATGATGATCAGGCCATCGACGCGTTCCCGGCGAGGCAGGTCACGAAAGACCGCCTCGCGCCGTTCGACCGTCTCGACATTGAAGACGATCATGTCGTACCCGCCGCGGACGAGCGCGGCCTCGACGCCCCGAAGCCGCTCGACGGCCGATGGGCGGGTCAGGAACGGCAGGATCACGGCGATCGTCTGCGTCCGCCGGAGCGACAGGCGGCGTGCGGTCGGGTTCGGGACGAAGTCGAGCGCCGCGATGGCCTCGAGGACGCGTGATCGAGTCCGCGGATCCACGTTCGCGCGTTCGTTCAGGACGCGGCTCACCGTGCCGCGGCCCACCCCCGCGAGCCGGGCCACGTCGCTGATCGTGACGCCCAATCCATTCCCCTCTGGCATGGAACCGGTTCCGATTGTAGCCCGCGAGGTGGCCCGGCGGTTGGACGGGTCCGGCGGGGGCGGCGCACCCTCATGCCCACAGGGTCACGCGATCGAGAGGCGTTCGATGGCAGCGCGGTGGAGCGTCCGCGTCTGCGCCCTGGGGGCGGGGCCGCCGCACCATCGGCGGCGCTCACACGCGCATGGGGCGGAGCTGCCGCGATCGGCCAGGCGGCGCCCAGCGTTCGGCCGCGGCGCCCGCGGGAATGCTGCCCGCGGGCCGTGTCAGGCGGTCGCGCCCTGCGCTGCGAGCCACCCCGCGTAGTTCGTCTCGTCGACGCCGTCGTCGACCTCGGTCTTCGTCAGGAGGAGCGGCGGCCGGCCGTCGCGGATCGTCTCCTCGGTGATGATGCATTTCCGGATCTCCGTCCGGTCGGGGATGTCGTACATCACCTCGAGGAGCGATTCCTCGACGATCGTGCGCAGCGCGCGGGCCCCCGTCTTGCGGTTCAGCGCCGCGTCCGCGGCCGCGGACAGGGCGCCCTCGGTGAACACGAGCTCCACCTTGTCGAGGCCGAGGAAGCGCTTGAACTGACGGGTGATCGCGTTCTTGGGCTCCGTCAGGACCCGGACCAGGTCCGCGGCGGTGAGGGCCGAGAGCGTCACGACCACGGGAAGGCGGCCCACGAACTCGGGGATCAGCCCGTACTTGAGGAGGTCCTCGGGCATCAGGCGGTCCAGGATCTTCTGGCGGTCCGCGCGCGTCCCGGTCGCGTCGCTGCCGAAGCCCAGCGCGCGCTTCCCCACCCGCTCCTCGATGATCTTCTCCAGGCCGTCGAACGCCCCGCCGCAGATGAACAGGATGTTCGTGGTGTCGATCTGGATGAAGTCCTGGTGGGGGTGCTTCCGGCCGCCCTGCGGAGGCACGTTTGCCGTCGTGCCTTCCAGGATCTTGAGGAGCGCCTGCTGGACTCCCTCGCCGGACACGTCGCGGGTGATCGAGGGGTTGTCCGCCTTGCGGGCGATCTTGTCGATCTCGTCGATGTAGATGATCCCGCGCTGGGCCCGGGCGACGTCGAAGTCGGCCGCCTGGATCAGCCGCAGAAGGATATTCTCGACATCCTCGCCGACATAGCCCGCCTCGGTCAGGGAGGTCGCGTCGGCGATGCAGAACGGCACGTCCAGGACTCGGGCGAGCGTCTGGGCGAGAAGGGTCTTCCCGGAGCCGGTCGGGCCGACCAGCAGGACATTCGACTTCTGGAGCTCGACGTCGTCCGCCGTCCCGCCGGCGTTGACCCGCTTGTAGTGGTTGTAGACCGCGACCGCGAGGACCTTCTTCGCCCGTTCCTGGCTGATCACGTACTCGTCGAGCGCGTCCTTGATGTGGCGCGGCGAAGGGAGCTTCTCGGACGACGGCTTCTGGCGCGGCTGCTCGAGGAGCTCCTCCTCGATGATCTCCTGGCACAGGTTGATGCACTCGTCGCAGATGTAGACGCCCTGCCCCGCGATGAGCTTGCGGACCTGCTCCTGGCTCTTCCCGCAGAACGAGCAGCGGTACGGGACCTTGGGCGTCTTGCTGGTCGTCGTCATCCCTGCCTGCTCTCCGTGTCGTCCGTCTTCGTGCGCGCCGCGCCGTCTGGTCTAGGCGCCCGTCGGCGCCGGCCCGTCCGGGTCGCCGTCGGCCTTCGCCGAACGCTCCACGCCCGGGCCGCTGGAGGCGGACGGGAGGCCCGGCGCCAGCGACTTCGGAACGGGTGCGTAGACAGCGTCGATGATGCCATACGCCTGGGCCTGCTCGGGACTCATGAAATAGTCCCGCTCGGTGTCCTTGACGATCTTCTCCACGGTCTGACCCGTGTGGTGCGCCAGCAGCTCGTGATTCGCCTTGACGAGGACTTCCATCTCCCGGACCTGGATGAAGACGTCCGGGGTGTTGCCGCGGAATCCGCCCGAGCCCTGGTGGATCATGATCCGGCTGTGCGGCAGCGCGTAGCGCTTGCCCGGGTGGCCCGCCGCGAGGAGGACGGCGGCCATGCTCGCGGCCATGCCCACGCAGATCGTGCTGACCGGCGCCCGCACCAGCTGCATCGTGTCGTAGATCGCGAGCCCCGCGGTGATCACGCCGCCCGGCGAGTTGACGTACAGGTTGATGTCCTTCTCCGGGTCCTCGGAGTCGAGGAAGAGGAGCTGGGCGATGATCAGGTTCGCGACGTTGTCCTCGATCGCGTCGCCCAGGAAGATGATCCGCTCCTTGAGGAGCCGCGAGTAGATGTCGTACGCCCGCTCTCCGCGGCTCGACGTTTCGATGACCATCGGCACGAGCATCTGGGTCCCTCCTGGAGAGGCGTCCTCGGCACCGCCGCGAGCGGCCGCCGTCGACGGCGTTGGAACGAACGGGTGATGGATCACGCGCGGGCGCTGCCCGCCTCCTCGACCGCGGCGGCGCCGGCGGCGGCTTCAGCGTCCTCGACATGCGGGATCGCCGGATGGTCCGGGTGTGCGGCAAGCCATTCGTCGATGAGCTTCTCGACCACGCGCGACCGGCGCAGCGAGCTCCGGATGGCCGCCCGGGCGCGGTCCGTGTCGAAGTAGGCGGACAGCTTCGGGTCGTTCGCGTAGCGCTGCCGAGCGCGGGACGCCTCGGCCGTCACATCGGCGTCGGTGACCTCCATCCCCTCGGCCTCGGCGATCGCGCCCAGGACGAGGAGCGTCTTCGCGCGCTCCTCGGCACCGGGCCGGAAGTCCGCGTGGAGCTGCTCGGGCGTCTTGTCGACGGCCTTGCGATAGGCCTCCTCGGTGATGCCCTGCCGCGCCAGCGCGCCGCGCAGCTCGTCGTGCATGACCTCGATCTCCTCGTCGACGAGGAGGTCCGGGATCTCGACGGTGGCGTTCTTCACCGCGTAGTCGATGATGCGGTCCGCGAAGCCGTGACGGGCGCGGTCGAGGGCGTTGCGGTCCAGCCGCGCCCGAACCTCGGACCGCAGGGTGGCCAGGTCGGCGAACTCGCCGAGGGACGCGGCGAACGCATCGTCGGCGACCGGCAGGACCTTCTCGCGGAGCTCCCGGAGCGTGACGTTGAAGTTGGCCGTGGCGCCCTGCAGGGCCTCCTCCTGGTAGTCGAGCGGGAACGTGATCTCGAACTCGGTCGTGTCGCCAGGCCGCAGGCCCACCAGGTGCTCCTCGAAGCCGGGAATGAGGCGCTCCTGGCCGATCACGATGGGCATCCGCTCCACCGTGCCGCCCTCGAACGGCTCACCGTCGCGCGTCCCGACGAAGCCGATCACGGCCCAGTCGTCGTCCTTGGCGCCCCGCTCGTCCACCGGCACGAGGGCGGCCTGCTGGTCGCGCAGCTCGTCCACGACGCGGTCCACCTTCGGATCGTCGACGGTGTCGATCTCGGGCGCGAACGGGAAGGACCGGTAGTCGCCGAGCTTGACCTCCGGGCGGACCGGGATCGTGGCGGTGTACCGGAGAGGCTGGCCCTCCTCCGCCTGGACGACGTCGATCGTGGGACGGCCGATCGCGAACAGCTCGGTCTGCTCTGCCATCGCCTCGCGATAGGACCGCTCGACGAGCTGCTCGACGGCCTCGTCGAGGACCGATCCGGGACCCAGCTCGCGCTCGACCATGGATCGGGGCGCCTTCCCGGGCCGGAACCCGGGGATCCTGGTCCGCTGGCTCAGGCGGCGGGTTGCGTCGACGACGGCGCGGGCCAGGTCGGCGGCGGGCAGCTCGACCTCGAGGAGGACGGTGCTCTTCGGGGAGGGGGTGGTGGTGACGTGCATGGCCGGCCAAGTATACGGGCGGCCCCATGGGCGCGCCCCCACCGGTTGGTGGGCAAGGAGGGGGTCGAACCCTCACGTCACTCACGTGACACCGGCTCCTAAGGCCGGCGCGTCTGCCATTTCGCCACTCGCCCGTGGGGCGAGTCTAGCGCGCCGAACCCCCGTCGCCCGGGCGGTCGGATTCGGCCAGCACGCGCTTCAGCGCCTGCTGGGCAGCCCGTGTCGCGACGGGCGTGGCCATGCCGAGCGCGAACCGGGAGAGGGAGCGACCCCGTGCCGCCGACTTCCGGTCGCCGGCGGTCGCGTCGAGATAGTCGGCGAAGCCGCGCTCGAGGGCGCCCCGGACCTTGCCGCCGTCGTCGCCGAGAGCCCGGACGGCGCGATCCACCTGGTCTGGGAGGAGACTCGCCGGCAGCGGCTCCGGCTCGCCCACGACCCGTCGCTTCACGGCCCGGAAGATCCGCTTCGGGCCGCCCGCCGCGAGGAACGCGGTTCCCGCAACTGCACCGGCGGCCCGTCCCGGATACCGCTTCACCTTGGCCTTGACGTCCACGGCGCTTCGCGCGGACGACTTCAGGCGCTCGACCTCGTCGCCGAGGCCGGCGCGAGCCGCTACGGCTTCCTGCCGAGCGGCGTCCGTGCGCGCACCCACTCGATGGTCTCCTTCGTGGTCTCGATGGTCGTGCCGGGCCAGTAGCGGGCCTTGAGGACGCTCCAGTCGTAGGACCGAAGGGCCATCGCGGCGAATGCCGGCCAGGCGATCAAGGTGGTACAGATGCCGAGTGCGATCCCCACGCGGACGCTGAACGAGATCGCGAGGAACGCGCCGATCAGCACGCCGGCCACGGCCCCCCCGATCAGCCCGCCGATGGCACCACCGGCGCCGCCGGCGCGGGCGCCCACGAGGAAGCCCAGGATTCCGACGACGAGCGCACCCAGCGCCAGCCCGGCGACGAGCGTACGAACGCCGGCGTCGACCCCGGGGATGACCGCGTCGCCGACCTTCGCGAACCCCTGGTTCGGCCACGCCAGCCCGAGCACGACGGCCACCACGATCCCGAGCACGAGCGCCCCGAGGAAGCTCGTCGAGAGGCGGCGCGGCGGGATCTCGAGGGCAGCGAGGATGAGCACGAGCGACAGTGCCACGCAGGAGAGCACGCCGTGGAGCACGCCCCAGCCGATGCTCCCGAAGAGCCACTCCCCGATGAACAGCGCGGTTCCGACGGGTGCCAGGATCGCCACGAAGATCAGGAGGGCGATCGCGACCCCGATGAGGGCGGCAGCCGCCTTCGCCCGCTCGGCGATCTCCGAGAGCTCGGCCTTCGCGAGGTCGACGTGCGAGGTGACAAGGCGGCGTGCGGCCGCGACGGTCCTGCGGACCTGCTCCTGGAGCCCCGCAGGCGGGTCCGTCGGCTCGGTCGGCGCAGCCGGTCCCGGCGGCGCGGCGGACGCTCCCGGGGCGCCGGGATCAGGCGTGTCGGTCGGCGGCGTGGACTCGCCGCCCGGCGTGTTCTGGCTCAGGTCCCACCTCCGGCCGCGTGGATCGTGCGGGTGATGATACCGCGGACCATCAGGGCTTCGTCGGGCGCCTCCCGGCGGCATGCTGCCGGCTGGGCGCGGCCCGACGGCGGCCAGCGGGCGGCCGGCTCGATCGCTGGTCGGTGCGGCCGGCCTGACCGCCGGTCTTGGGGTACGCTGCCGGGACCGTCCCTGGAGGACACTCGATGAGCTCGCACCCGGTCGCGGCAGCCGACATCGGCGGATTCGCCCTGTTCCGCGGCCTTCCCGCGGACGAGCGCGAGACGCTCGCCGAGGCAGCAGCCTGGCGCGAGCCGGCCGACGCCGAGGTCCTCTACGTCGAGGGCGGCCCCGCCACGACGATGTTCCTGATCGAACACGGCCAGGTGACCCTGGGCGTCCAGCGGGACAACCGCCGCGTCATCGTCGGGACGCTCGGACCCGGCGAGGTGCTCAACTGGTCCTGCCTCCGCGACGAGCCCGTGTCACTCACGACGGCCCGGACGGCCGGGCCGGCACGGCTCCTGGCGATCCCCGCCGATGCCCTGCTTGCCCTCGTCGGCAGCGGCTCCCCGGCGGGCCGGACCGTCATGCGGCGCCTGTTCGGCGTCGCGGCCGTCCACCTGGACGCCGCGCGCGACCAGATGCTTCGCCAGGGCCGGGAAGGCGTGATCACGGCCGGCTGACCGGCCGGCGGCGGCGCCCCCTGCGCGCCGCCCCGTGGTCAGCTGATCGTCAACACCGGCTGCTGCCGGGCGGCGCGCACGCTCACCCGCGCCGCCACGGTCTTGGCGAGCGCAGTCAGCGCCACCGCCGCGGGACCCGGCTCCCGCTGGGCGACAACGGGAATACCGGCGTCGCCGCCCTGGCGGACGGTGATGTCGAGCGGCACGCCGCCCAGGAACTCGATGTCGTTCTCACGCGCGAACCGCTCGCCGCCACCGCGCCCGAAGATCTCGGTCGCCTCGCCGCAGTGCGGGCAGATGAACGCGCTCATGTTCTCCACGAGGCCGATCACCGGCACGCTCATCCGGGCGAACATCGCGAGCGCCTTCTGGACATCGAGGATGGCCACCTGCTGGGGGGTCGTGACGAGGACCGCGCCGGAGATCGGCACGGCCTGCGCCAGGGTCAGCTGCGCGTCCGAGGTGCCGGGCGGAAGGTCGACCACGAGGTAGTCCAGGTCGCCCCAGGCAACGTCTCGCAGGAACTGCTGGATCGCGCCGCCGACCAGCGGCCCGCGCCAGACGATCGGCTGGCCGTCGGGGACGAAGAACGCGATGGAGATGACCTTCACGCCGTAGCGCTCGAGCGGGACGATCTTGTTGTCCGCGTCGGCCTTCGGCACGCCCTCGAGGCCCATCATGAGCGGGATGTTCGGGCCGGTGATGTCGGCATCGAGCAGGCCGACCGAGGCGCCGGCCTGGGCCAGGGCGACCGCGAGGTTGGCGCTGACCGTGCTCTTGCCGACGCCGCCCTTGCCCGACGCCACGGCCACGATGTTCTTGACGCCCTCCAGCAGCTGCGGGCCGGCGGCGGGTGCCGCCCGCCGGACCATCGCGCCCCAGGTGATGGTGGCCTGGCCGACGCCGATCGCGGTGAGCGCAGTACGAGCGTTCCGCTCGATCTCGTCCTTGAGCGGGCAGGCGGGCGTTGTCAGCTCGATCGTGAGGGCGACATCGGCCCCCTCGATCGAGATGGCCTTCACCATGTTCAGGGTCACCAGGTCGCGGCCGAGCTCGGGCTCCTGGACGGTGCGCAGGGCGTCGAGGACCGCCCCTTCGGTGAGCGTGGTCATCTGGCGAATCAGTCCTTCGAGGGGCGCCGGCCGGCGCGAGTTCCAGGCCGCGGAGCAGTGCGCCGGGCCACCGCATCGTACCCCGCTCCCCGGGAGCGTGCCCCCGGCGCCTCGACCCGCGACGGATCGCGCACCCGCCACGGGAAGCCGGATTCGGGGCCATCACGCACCGGTCCGACGGATTTCGTAGGAATATGACCCGTCCGCGACGAAAGGCGTACCTCGCACCGGGACGTTGACACGTGTTTCGCTGGGCAATACGATCCGCGCCGGTTGCCGCATCGCGGTAGCATTCGCGACCACGCGCCCCCGGTGGCGTGGCTGCGATCCCGGGCGGGTCCATCCCGGGCCAGGTCCATTCGGCGCGCGAGGAGTGACAACCCCCAGTGGCGACCGCGGTTGCAGTCCGGCTCGTCGACGTCGTCAAGAAGTTCGGTGACGTGGCGGCCGTGGATGGGATCAACCTGGAGGTCCGGGACGGCGAGTTCTTCTCCCTGCTTGGTCCTTCCGGCTGCGGCAAGACGACCACCCTGCGGATGATCGGCGGCTTCGAGGAGCCGACGTCCGGGCTCATCGAGCTGCAGGGCCAGGACGTCACGTGGCTC
>JADGQH010000093.1 GCA_017881985.1 Chloroflexota bacterium
GCGCCACCCGGTCCGGGTCCGTCGCATGCCGTCGGGACCGGGCGGCCCGTCGACCTCGCCGGGTGGCGCGGTCCGCGTCTCGTCGGCGGGCCGCAGGACGAAGGCGTTGAACCGGTTGGAGGCCTTGCTCAGGCCGTCGCGCGCCCATGCCTCGGTCGCGTCCGCGGCCGCGTCGAGCAGCTCGTCGAGGCGCTGTCGCTCGGCGGGCTGGAAGACCGAGAGGACATGATCCACGGCGTCCCGTCCGGGCTCGCCGATCCCGATCCGGAGGCGGGGGAAGGCCTCGGTGCTCAGCTCTTCGATGATGGAGCGAAGGCCGTTGTGGCCGCCGTGGCTGCCGCCCTCGCGGAAGCGCATCTTCCCGAACGGCAGGCTGAAGTCGTCGGTGACCACCAGCAGCTCGTGAAGGGGGGCGCGCTCCCGGGCGATCAGCTTGCGGACCGCGACGCCGGAGTCGTTCATGAAGGTGAGCGGCTTCGCGAGAACGAGGTCCAGGCCGTGGAAGCGGCCCTGGACGACGGCGCTGGCGTCACGCGTCCGCCCGCGGCCCGCCCAGCCTGCCCGATCCGCGAGCCGGTCGACCACCATCCAGCCGATGTTGTGGCGTGTCTTCGCGTACTGCTCGCCCGGATTCCCGAGCCCGACGACGACCTTCAAGGTTCCTCCGCAGCGCACGCCGAACGGCCCGGATCCGCGCGGACCGGGCCTTGGCGGGATGGTACCGCGCACCGGCCGGCGCGGCTATCCGGCGGCGAGGACGCCCCGGTCGGGACGGCTATCCGGCGGCCCGGCAGGGGCGGCTATCCGGCGGCCCGGTCGGGACGGCTATCCGGCGGCGAGGAGGGTCTGCTCGAGCGTGCGCATGGCGGCCTCCTCGTCAGGCTCCGCGTGGTCCCAGCCGCACAGGTGGAGCCCGCCGTGGACGACGAGCAGGCGCAGCTCGTCAGCCGGCGCCCATCGGACGTCGCCGGCCTGGCCGCCACGGCCCTCGACTGCCTGGCGGATCGCGCGCTCGACAGAGACCACGATGTCGCCCAGGTGCAGCCGCGTCCCGGGCGGCAGCAGGAACGCCCGGGCGGTGGCCGAGACGGGCCGTGCGGCTGGACGCGCGGCGCCCGGATGCGGCGGGTAGGCATCGGGTGGCAGGAGCGGGAACGACAGCACGTCGGTCGCGCCCGCCTTGCCCAGGAAGGTCCGGTTGAGCCGCGCCAGCTCCGGATCGTCGGCGAGGACCAGGCCGACCGACGCCGGCTCGGGGGCCCCGCCCGCCACCAGGGCGGCACGAAGAGCCCGCACGATCGCCGCCGCCGGGAGCACGCGCGGCACGCTGGCCCGGATCTCGAGGTCGATGCGGAACGGCGGGAGGTAGAACGGGCGCGGAGCGGCGATCGGCCCTGCCGCGGTCACGTGCCGCGTCCGCCGGCGGACGCCTCGCGGCGCGCCTCCAGCTCGACGATCTTGTTCTGGGGATAGGCGATCCGCTGGTGGTACATCCCCAGCAGCTGGGCCACGAACGCCTCGCGGACGCGCTCGATGTCGCGCAGCGTCAGCTCGCACTCGTCGAACTGGCCGTCCTCCAAGCGCTCGGTGATGATCCGGCTGACCATCCCCCGGATCGTCGGCTCGTCGTGGCTCGCGAGCGAGCGGACCGAGGCCTCGACCCCGTCCGCGAGCATCAGGATCGCCGCCTCCTTCGACTGGGGCTTGGGGCCGTTGTGGCGGAAGCGACGCTCGTCGAGCGCATCGGCGGCCGCGAGCCCGGCGCTCGTCCCGAGACCGCCATGCGGCGCCGCCGCCTCCTCGCGCGCCTTGGCCCAGAAGTAGCTCATCCGGGCGGTCCCGTGGTGCTGCGGGATGAAGGCGATCAGCGGCTTCGGGAGCTTGGACCGATAGGCGAGGTCGATCCCCCCCGACACGTGCGCCTTGAGGAGCTGGGCGCTGGCTTCCGGCGACAGGTGGTCGTGGACGTTCTCCCCGCCCGCCTGGTTCTCGATGAAGCCGGCGGGGTTCTCGAGCTTGCCGACGTCGTGGTAGTACGAGGCCACCCGGGCCAGCAGCGAATCCGCGGCGATCGCCTCCGCCGCGCGCTCGGCGAGGTTACCCACCATCAGGGAGTGGTGGTATGTGCCCGGCGTCTCGAGGAGAAGCCGGCGGAGCAGCGCCTGGGACGGGTTGGCGAGCTCCAGCAGCTGGAAGACCGTCAGGATCCCGAACACGTTGCCGACGGCCTGGAACGTGCCGACGGTCGCCACGGCGGCCCCGGCGGCGGCGGCGGCGGACGCCCCGAAGAGCTGGAGGACGCCCGTGATGTCGCGCGTCCCGAGGAGCGAGAAGATGGAGACGACGGCGACGTTGGCGATCGCGATCGCGATGCCGGCCTGCAGGAAGACGGCGACCCGGTCGCCGCGACGCACCGCCAGGATCCCCGTCATGGAGCCGACGAAGACGTACGTGGCGAGCTCGAGCGAGAGATCGTTCGAGGCGCCGGCGATCACGGCGAGGAAGAACGACAGGACGGTCGCCGGCCCGGCTCCGAGGAGGATGGCGACGAGCATCCCCGCCCCGGCGCCCGGGACGAAGAACGGCACGACGGAGCGCCCGGCGGTGAGCTTGTAGGCCAACGCGGTCAGCAGCAGGATCAGGCCGAGCAGGGCCAGTGTGCGGGCCCGGTGCCAGAGCTCCTGGCGGTAGCGCCACAGCCAGGCGAGGTAGAGGATCACGATCAGCCCCGCGAGCAGGAACCAGCCGGCGATGCGCGCGAAGTCCAGGCGTGCCTCGGTCAGGCCGAGGGCGGCGAGCTTCTCGATGTCGGCGGCGTCGACCCTCCGGCCGGCATCCACGACGACCTCGCCCTTCGCGACCGCGACCTCCACCGGCGTGACGGCATCGGCAGCCGCCTGGCGCTTCTGGGCCGTGAGCTCCGCACTGTACGTCGAGTTCGGGACCAGCAGCGGGTCGACGATCTCCGTCGCAAGCCCGCGCTCGTCGTCGGTCAGCTGCGGCGAGAAGAGCCCGCCGAGGTTGCGCCGCGTGCCCTCCATCTCCGAATCGCGCAGCTCCGAGCGCTGGAGCGTACCGAGCACCCGGGTTGCCTCGGCGGCGACCATCGACCATCGATCGACGGCCATCGCGTCGAGCGTCTTCCGCGCGGTCGAGGAGATCCCGGGAAGCGTCCCGGCGAGCGCGGCACTCCGCCCGATCGCGGTCAGCGGCCCGATGTACGCAGCGTCCACGGGCGCCATGGTCGTGGCGAGGGCCTCCAGCTGGCGACGCGCGAGCGTCGAGGCGGTGTCGGCGCTGAAGTCGTACTGCGGCTCCACGCCGTCGCTGGCGGCCTGGCGTGCCGTGGCCGTCTGGACCGCCGACTCGAACCGGATCGCGCGCGGCGACCGGATCTGCTGCGGGGCGACGCTGCCCTCCTGCAGGTTGTAGGCCTGGGGGAGGTCGCCGATCGAGAGGATCGCGGTCAGGCCACCGACGAGCAGGATCGTGGCGACGGCGAGCCGGCCCGCATCCTGCCGGGTGAAGCGGGTGACGCGGTCGAAGCTGCGGGAGAGCATCGGTCAGCCCGCGGGCGTGCCGCCGGCCGACCCGGTGCCACCGCCTCCGTGGGGAGCCGCATCGTGCGCGGCGAGGTCCGCGGCCGCGAGCGCCTGCGCGACGAGCCCGCTGACGTGTCGTCCTTCCGCGCGGCCGTGGGTCGGGGCGGCCAGCCGGCTCATCACCCGGCCGAGGTCCCGGGCCGACGCGGCGCCGGTCGTGGCGATGGCGTCGGCGATGAGCGTCTGGAGCTCGTCGTCGGTGAGAGGCGGCGGGAGGTACTCGGCGATGATCGCGATCTCGGCCTCTTCCTTCGCGGCGAGGTCCTCGCGGCCGCCCGCGCGATAGGCCTCGACCGACTCGCGGCGCGTCTTCACCTCGCGGGTCAGGACGCCGAGCGTGGCATCGTCGGAAAGGTTGGCGAGATCGCGCTTCTCCTGCGCATAGACGTTGCTCCAGACCATCCGGAGCGTGTCGCGGCGCAGCACGTCACCCGACCGCATGGCGGTCGTGATGTCGTCGTGAAGGCGATCTCGAAGGGACACCGGCGGTGGCTCCTGTCGCGTCCGGCGCCGGGCGACCCGTCTCGTGGGCGGGGTCATGGCTCGACGTCGATGTGCGCTGGGGGCCTCCGGGGCCCGGGATGCGGGCCGGGGAAGCGGGTGGAACCGGCGGTGGATGCGGGTCGGGTGATCGGCCGGCTTCGGCCGTTGGGCTCCCGCGCCGCCGGTCCCGGCGGCTAACCCTGCTGGCGGGCGGCCTTCTTGCGCTTTGCTTCCTTCCGCTTCCGCTTCACGCTGGGCTTCTCGTAGTGCTCGCGACGGCGAGCTTCGGCGAGAATGCCGGACTGCTGGATCTTCTTGTTGAAGCGGCGAAGCGCGCTCTCGAAGGTCTCGTTCTCACCAACTCGGATCTCTGCCAATGCCGGGATCACCTCCTCCGCCCTGGGATCGTCTGGCCCGCGGCGCCGCCGGGCGAGTGTCGGCGCACGCGTGCTCGGCGCACGCGCGCATACGCGGCGACCGGGCGGGCCGAGTGTAGCCCGGGCGAGGCGCTCGTGGCAAACGCGACGGTACGCCGCGGACGCGATTCCGTTGCAGAGCCGGCCGCGGTCGTCCACGATACGCGGGTGACGATGACCCGGCGCACGCTGGTCGACCTCCTCGAGGCGGCGACGGCCCGATACGGCGACCGCGCCGCGCTCCGCATCCGGCGCGACGACGGCGCAATCGGGGCGTGGAGCTACCGGGAGCTCGACCGCCGGAGCCGGCTCGCCGCGTGGCGGCTCCGCTCCCGCGGGCTGAAGCCGGGCGATCGGCTGCTGACCTGGTCCGCGTCGTGCCCGGAGCTCGCGGCGGTCTACTTCGGGGCGATGCGGGCCGGCCTCATCCTCGTCCCGCTCGACCTGCGGATGGCCCCGGCAACGATCCGGCGGATCGCCGACCGGTCGGGGGCGACGCAGCTCGCCATCGGCACCGGGCGCGACGCTCCGGATCCCGCGGAGTCCGACCTCGACCATGTCCCGACCGTGACGATCGACGACCTGTGCGCAGAACCCGGCGCCGGCTTCCCGGCCGACTGGGAGAAGACGCTCGGCTCGTGGGCGCGACCCGCCCCGGAGGACCCGTACCTGCTCGTCTTCACGTCCGGCACGACGGGCACGCCGAAGGGGGTCGTGCTGGCCCACGAGAACACGATCGCGGGCATCGACGGCTTCCACCGGCTCGTCCCGGAGATCGCGTACCGGGTCGTGTCCGTCCTCCCGCTTGCCCATCTCTTCGAGCAGGCCATCGGGCTCTACCTCCTCCTCGACCTCGGCGCCGACGTCCTGTACGTCCGGACCCGCAATCCGCGGGTCGTGTTCGAATCGATCCGCGCGCACCGGACCACGGCGATGATCCTCGTGCCGCAGCTCCTGGAGGTGTTCTGGGCGGGCCTCGAGCGCGAGGTTCAGCGGCAGGGTCAAGCCGCCACCTTCGGGCGCGCCCGGGCGGTCGCCCGACGGCTCCCGATGGCGGCGCGGCGCTGGATCTTCCGGCGGATCCACGCGCAGCTTGGCGGCGGCCTCCGACTCCTCGTGTCGGCCGGGGCCTTCCTGCCGCCGGCGGTCCAGCAGGGCTGGGAGGACATCGGTGTCGTCGTCATGCAGGGCTACGGGGCGACGGAGACCGGCTCCGGGGCGTGCACGACCTGGCAGGACCATCCGGTTGGCACTGTCGGTCGACCGGTTCCCGGGATGGAGATCCGGATCGAGGAGGACGGCGAGATCCTCTTCCGGGGGCCCAGCGTGACCCGGGGATACTGGGAGGACGAGGCCGCAACCGCGGCTGCCTTCACGACGGACGGCTTCTACCGGTCGGGCGACCTGGGCCGGCTCGACGGACGCGGCCGGCTCGTCCTCCACGGTCGGAAGCGGGACATCATCGTGCTGCCCAACGGCCAGAACGTCTTCCCCGAGGACATCGAGAACGCGCTCCGCGTCGCGGGCATCCGGGACTCGATCGTCCTCGAGACGGAACCCGGCCGGATCGAGGCGATCGTCCTCGCCCCGTCCGCAGCGCCCGCGGTCCCCGGTGCCGAAGCCGCTGGGCAGCCGGCCGCGGCATTCGGCGACCCGGACGAGATCGTGCGGATCCGGGCCGAGGTCGACGCCGCGGTGAAGGCCGCCAACGCGACGCTCGCGGTCCAGGCCCGGGTCGCGGCGTGGCGGCTCTGGCCGGAGGAGGACTTCCCGCGCACGCTCACCCTCAAGGTGAAGCGCGACCAGGTGCGAGCCTGGGCCGCCGTCTCCGCGCCGCTCCCGGTCATCGAGGGCGCGTAGGCCGGACCTGGCCGCCGCGCGCCGCGCGCCTCAGCCGAGCGGGATCGGGACCTCCGACCCCACCGACGCGAGCGCCGCGGCCAGGTCCGGCGTCCGCCGGTCCGGCGAGGAGGCCGGCGACCACGGGTAGAAGACCAGCGTCGAACCTACCAAGCGCAGCACGAACCGGATGTCCGGCGCGTACTGGACCCGCCCGGGGCCACTGGAGATGTAGGCGGCGAGGTCGCGCCCTCCGTCAGCGGCGAGGGCGGGCGCCGGGAACTCGTAGATCACGAGGTAGCCACCGGCCGGATCGTCGGGGAGCACGGCGTGGAACGGCCAGCGCGCCACCCCGGCGAACGACGGGGGCTCGGCCGGACGGACCGCCGTGAGCGTCGGTTCGACGACCAGCCCGCCTGGACGGAGCACAGCGTCGAGCTGCGCGAGCGTCGCCTCGACGGCGGCGGGAGCGCTCGGTTGCGCCGTCGGGAGCGGTCCGGACGTGCGCGCCACCGGCGCCCCGCCGGCGCACCCGGCAAGGAGGGTGCCCGCGATGAAGAACGCGGCGCACCGCGCCCCGCCCAGGCGGCCCGCGACGCCCGGCCGGCGGACACAACCCGCCCACGCAACCAAGCCCGGCAGGCGACGGCCCGTCATCCCGGAGGCCAGCGCATCTCGCGACCGCCCAGCAGGTGGACATGGAGATGGCCGACGGTCTGCCCGCCGTCGACGCCAGCGTTCACGACCAGCCGGTAGCCGCCGTCCCCGATCCCCTCCGAGCGCGCCAGCGCGGCCGCGCACGCGAGCAGCCGCCCCGCGAGGGGCGCATCGGACTCGTCGAGGTCGAGCGCCGAGCCGATGTGCGCCCGTGGCATGAGGAGCACGTGCACGGGCGCCACGGGGTGGAGGTCGCGGATCGCGATCACGAGGTCGTCCTCGTGGACTCTCTCGGCCGGGATCTCGCCCGCGACGATCCGGCAGAACACGCAGTCTGTGCTCACGTACGGCCTCCGCTGGGGGGACGTTCCACGTCGAGGGCAACCCAGTCACCCTCCGCGTCGCGGCGCACGATCGCGAGACCGGCCGCCGCGAGCGCGGACCGGACGTCGTCCTCGCGGTCGACGAAGATGCCCGACGCGAGAAGCCGCCCGCCCGGCCGCAGCTCGTCGTGGAGCCCCGGCGCGATCGAGATCAGCACGGACGCGACGAGGTTCGCGGCCACGAGGTCGAATAGGCCCGCGCCGGTCGGGACGCTACCGACCCACGCCCGGACGCGGCGGGCGATCCGGTTGCGCCGGGCGTTCGCGAGCGTTGCATCGACCGCGATCGGGTCCGTGTCCACGCCGACGAGCTCCCCTGCCCCGAGGAGGCCGGCCGCGATCGCCAGGACCCCGGAGCCGCAGCCGACGTCGAGCAGCCGCGCTCGGCCATCCGGCGCGGCGCCTGCCCCGAGGAGACCTTCGTCCGCCCAGCGCTCGATGCCGGCGAGGCAGAGGCGCGTGGTCGGGTGCAGGCCGGTCCCGAACGCCATGCCGGGATCCATCGCGATCACGACGTCGTCGGGCATGCGCCGATGGCGCCGCCAGGTCGGGCGGATCACGATCCGCCTCCCGATGCGCATCACGCGGACATGCCGCCGCCAGGCCGTCGCCCACTCGGATTCGTGGACGACCGAGGTCGCGAGCTCGCCGATCTCGCGGAGGCCGAAGGCCTGGAGGTGGCCGAGCGCACGGTCGGTGGTCGCGACGGCCTCGCGCACGGCCCGCGCGTCGCGCGCCGGCAGGTAGGCGCGCACGGTGGCCGGCCGGGACGGGTCGGTGACCGCGCCGAGGCCCTCGTCGGTCAGGCGGAAGCCGGGCTCGACGCTGACGCCGCCGGGGGCCACGCGCGACAGGATCTCGCTGACCGCCTCGACCGCCTCCGGGTCGCACGTGACGGCCAGCTCGAGCCACGCGTCGTCGCCGACGAGCCCATCAGACACGGGGTCCGCGACCCCGGTCCCGGTCACCCCAGCGCGTCCTTGAGGCGGTCGAGGACCCCGACCTTCCCCGTGCCAAGGCCGGTCTCGCCTGAGGCCGCAGCGAACGCCTCGAGCGCCTCGCGCTGCTCCCGGCTGAGCTTGGTCGGGATCCGGACGTCCACCAGGACGTGCAGGTCGCCGCGCGCGCCGGCGCGACGAAGGTGGGGCGCGCCGCGACCACGCAGCCGGATCTCCGTGCCGGGCTGCGTCCCGGGCTTGATCTCGACGTCCTCCTCACCGTCCGCGGTCGGCACGCGGACGGTCGTCCCCAGGGCCGCCTGGGCGACCGACAGCGAGAGGTCGTGGAAGAGCTCCGTTCCCTCGCGCTTGAGCGACGGGTGCGGCGTCACGTGGATCGCCACGTAGAGGCTGCCGGGCGGGCCGCCACGCGGCCCCACCTCGCCCTCGGCGGAGAGGCGGATCTGGTGGCCGTCGTCGATGCCGGCGGGCACGCTGACGCGGAGACGCTTCGTGCGTTCACGCCGGCCGTCGCCGCCGCATGCCTCGCAGGGCGTCTCGACGACCTTGCCCTCGCCGCGGCAGCGGGGGCATGCCACCACGTTGACCATCTGGCCCAGCATCGTCTGGCGCACGTGCCGGATCTCGCCGCGGCCCTGGCACTGCGGGCAGCTGATCGCCGTCGAGCCGGGCTTCGCGCCCGATCCCGAGCAGGTGGCGCAGCGGTCGAGCACGGGGAAGTCGATCTCCTTCTCCGTGCCCCGGATCGATTCCTCGAAGGTCACCCGCAGGTCGTACCGGAGGTCGGAGCCGACGACGGCCCGGCCGCGCCTCGCGCCCCCGCCCCCGGCGGCCGTGCCGCCGAAGAACGCGTCGAAGAGGTCCGAGAACCCGCCGAAGCCCTGCTGCGACCCGTCGAAGCCGCCGGACCCGTTGACGCCGGCCGCACCGAACATGTCGTAGGCCTGGCGGCGCTGCGGGTCGGACAGGACCTGGTATGCCTCGTTGATCTCCTTGAACCGCTCGTCCGCGCCGGAGTCGCGGTTGACGTCCGGGTGCCACTGCTGGGCCAGCTTGCGGAAGGCGCGCTTGACCTCCGCGTCGCTCGCGGTCCTGGGTACGCCGAGGATCGTGTAGTAGTCGCGTTCGGTCGCCATGCGCCCGCAAGTCTACGGGAGGCGCGTCGTGGGGCGTCCCGCAGCCGCTCCGGCTGTCCCGGCCGGTGGACCGGGATCGCCCAACGGAGAGCTGGCTCCTTCGGATGGTCGAGCCCGGGCCTCGTCAGTGCGTCGGCTGGTCCTCGATGACGAGCGACGCCGCAACCTCGGCGGCCTGCGCGGCCGCGCGGGTAGCGGCGGCGCCGTCGCCACCCGCCCGACGCGACGCCCCGGTCCCGGGGCCGGGCGCATCCTCGCGTGCGATGACCGCCGCGGCGATCCCAACACCGGCCGCGGCGAGCCCCGCGCCAACGATCCCCGAGGTGTTGAGGTACTGCGCCGTGACGATCGGCGCGCGCGACGTCAGGAAGCGCGAGTACTTCGCGTACTCCTTGCTCACCCCGCCGCCGAGAATGATGAGGTCGGGCCAGAACCAGCGCTCGAGCAGGGCCATGTATTCGCTGAACTCGCGGCCCCACTTCTTCCAGCCGATCCGGCGGCGCTCGCGGGCAGCGCCGGAGACCAGGGTCTCGGCGTCCCTTCCGCGGTACGTCACGTGCCCGAACTCGGTGCTGTCGAGGAGGTGGCCATCGATGAAGAGCGCGCTGCCGATCCCCGTCCCGATCGTGAGCAGGAGCACCGTGCCCGGCACGCCCTTGGCGGCGCCGAAGGTCGCCTCGGCAAGGCCCGCCGCGTCGGCGTCGTTGACGAGGCGAACGGGCCGCCCGAGCCGGGCCGTGAGCATGGCCTCGGCAGGCGCATCGATCCAGGACTTGTCGATGTTCGCGGCGGTGAGCAGCCTGCCGGCCTTGACCACGCCGGGCAGCCCGGCACCGGCCGGCATGCCGGGCGTGACGTGCCCGTCGGCGACCAGCTGGTCCACGATCCCGCCGACCACCTCGACCACGGATTCCGGCGTCGCCGGCTGCGGAGTCTTCACCCTGAGACGGGGCGAGGCAAGCGCACCGGTTTCGAGATCCACGACGGCGGCCTTGACGCCGGTCCCGCCGACGTCGATGCCGATCGCGGTGCGGGGGGCGGCAGGGGCTTGGTGCTTCGCTCGTGGACTCATGGCGTCGCAGGATACGCCCGGCGCTGCGAGACCGCTCGGCCCGTCGCGGAGCGCGGCCCACACGTGGCGCGGCCCGTCGCGGCGCAGCACGCACGTGGCGAGGCGCGCGCGGCTGCGACCGCGCGGCCCGGCGGGTTCGACCTGCGCCTACTTGAGGAGGAGCCGCTCCAGGC
>JADGQH010000094.1 GCA_017881985.1 Chloroflexota bacterium
GGACGCGGACACGCCCCGGCCGGCGAGCGTCGTGGACGCCGCCTGCATCATCCGCTCGGGACCGCAGACGAACGCGATCATGTTGGAGCCGTCCCAGGCCGCCTGGTCGAACAGGTGGGTCACGATGCCCACGCGCCCGGACCACTCCGGGCCGGCGCGGTCCACGGTCAGGCTCACCTCGATGCCGTCGCGCTTGCCCCATCGCTCGAGCTCGTCGCGATAGACGAGGTCGGCTGGCGTCCGGGCGCCGTAGAAGAGCTTCACGTCCCCGAACCTGCGACGGTCGGCGACGATCGCGTGGAGGACCGGCCGGAGCGGCGCGAGGCCGATTCCGCCGGTCACGATGACCAGGTCGCGCCCGACCGCGCGGTCGAGCGGCCAGTTGTTGCCCAGCGGGCCGCGAAGGCCAACCTGGTCACCAACCTGGAGCGCGCACATCGCCTTGGTGGCCGGGCCGGCGCCGCGGATGGTGAGCTCGATCCCGTCCGCGAGGAATCGGCTGATCGAGATCGGGAGGGGTGGGAAGCCCGGCAGCGCGACCATAGCGAACTGCCCGGTGCTGCCGTGGCTGAACGCCGGGTCGACGCCTGTGAGCGTGAGCGTCGTGGTATCGGCCGTCTCCGACTTCGTGCTGACGACGCGAGCGGTGACGAAATCGTTCGGCGTCGCCGCGACCGGCTCGACGAGGCGTGACTCGGGGGAGAGCGGAACGGGCGGCGCGATTGCGTTCAGCTCGTCGCGCACGTCGATCCCGACCGGGCACCACGTGATGCAGCGGCCGCAGCCGACGCAGCCGGACGTCCCGAACTGGTCCCACCATGTCGCGAACTTGTGGGTCAGCCACTGCCGGTAGCGATCCCGCGGCCGGGCCCGGAAGCTGCCGCCGGCCACCTTCGCAAAGCCGGGGCTGAAGCAGCTGTCCCAGCTCCGGCTCGCGAGCGCCGCATTGCCGCTCATGTCCGTGGATTGCGTCAGCGTCGTGCAGAAGCAGGTGGGGCACGCCAGCGTGCAGTTCCCGCACGTGATGCAGCGTTCCGCAACCTGGGCCCAGCGCGGGTGATCGAGCTGGGCAATGAGCCGGTCGTGGAGGCCGTCGGCGGGGATCGGATCCCCGATCCGGGCGCGCACCGCCGCGACCGTGGCTGCTACCCCGTACTGCTCGGCGGTCGTCGCGGGGCGCAGCGGGAGGCGCTCCAGGACGGCGCGGCCGGCCGGTGTGCCGGCGTCGACCAGGAATCCGGCGTCGAGCTCGGTCAGGGAGAGGTCGAAGCCCTCGGTGACCTCGGGACCGGTTCCCATCGACGTGCAGAAGCAGGTCGATGCCGACGTGGTGCACTGGACCGCGACCACGAACACGTTCGCGCGCCGGACCATGTAGTCGGGATCGATGAACTCGGTGCCGATCAGGACCCGGTCCTGGACGGCGAGCGCTGCAATCTCGCAGGCGCGGGCGCCAAGGAAGGCGAGCTTCGGAGGGACGGCCTGCTCGGGCTCGAACGAGACCTTGTGGCCGTCGTGCGTCGAGCGGGTGAGCGGGATCAGGGCGGGGAAGGTCCATTTCTTCCACGCGGTGGGTCCCACCACGTAGCCGAACAGGCGCTCGTCCCCGCGCCGGCGAAGACGATACCGGCCCGGCGACTGCTCATCGCCCCAGCCGCGCGGCAGCTGGTCCACCGACGAGATGTCGTCATAGACGATCGAGCCGTCTGCCACGGTGGGGCCGATGAGGCGTCGTCCGTCCTCGCGGAGGAGGTCGAAGAGGACCTGGAGATCCGCGACGGCAAGGAAGCCCGGGCCCTCGATGGCGGGGCGGCCGCTCCGCGGCGAGCGTGAGACTGGCATCACCATGTTCGAACCTGCTCGGCGGCAAAGAGGTCCAGGAGCTGGACGCGGGTCGCGTTGAGGCGTCGCGCGACGGCCACGAGCAGCCGCGGGTAGAGGGCCTGGGCGAGCTCCGCGTCCTCACGCAGAGCGGCTCGCAGGGTGGCGCCCTCGAACGTGATGGCTTCGAGCTGCTCGATGGCCACCGCGGTGGACGTGGCGCGATACGGCGGCACCAGGGCGGACCAGAGGTACACGTCGCCCGGCTCGACCGTCAGGATGGTGAAATCGCCGCGCTCGGGCACGTGGGTGCGGAGGGCGACGCGACCCTTGATCACGATGCCGAGAACCTGGGACTCATCTCCTTCCCGGAACAGCTCCTGACCGGGCTCAGCCGTGAACGTACGGCTTAACTCGGCGAGGCGCGTCTGGATCCCCGGCGCAAAGCCCGAGGCGAACCACGTGGAGTTGAGGACAGCAACGAGCGAAGCCTGATCCTGCATGTAGCCAGTCTCGCGGCGCAAGACGCACCCGCGGCAGGGCCGGTGGGCACGGGGTCAGGGGCCACGTGTCCCGGCGGCGGCACGGCGCCGCTCCCCGGGATCGACACCTGCCCGGACCCTGGCCGTCACCGACCCGCAACCGGCGAGGTCTGGTCGGGGCGGTCGTTCATTGCGTGCTTGCCGTGCCCCCGAGTGCGGGGCTGCACCCCGGAGTGCAGGGCGCACCTGGGAGTGCAGGGCGCACCTGGGAGTGCAGCGCCGCACCCCGGAGTGCCGAGCCTCACCCCGGAGGCTTGCCGCGCCTGGGAGTGCCGGCCGCCCGCGCCTGGATATCGGGCCAACCGATCAGATTCGCCTGGTCCACGCTCGAAGATGCGGCCAACCACGGGTTTGGCCACACCTCCACGCTCGCGGGTCCCGAACTTGATCGGCCGAGCCGATATCGGCGGGCGTGAACCCCACGGCGGGCTCAACTCCTCAGAGCTTCGGCAGCTCCTGGCCCGGGCCGAGGGCCGCCGCGAAGAGGTCGCCCACCTCGGAGAGCCGAGGCAGGATCGTCCGGATCGTCCAGCGGTCGGGTCGCAGCTCGGGGTCGTCCAGCTCGTCCCAGGTGATCGGCGCCGACACGGGCAGGCCGGGCGCGGGCCGGGGCGAGTACGGCGCGACGAGCGTCCGGTTCCGCCAGTTCTGGGTGTAGTCGAGGCGGGCCCGGCCGCCGCGCTGGCCCTTCGCCCACTCCCAGCTCACGAGGTCCGGCACGGCCGCGCCGACCGCCCGGGAGACCTGCTCGACCCACGCCCGGGTCTCCTCGAACGTGTAGCCGGCCCGGATCGGGACGAAGACCTGGATGCCGCGCTTCCCGGTCACCTTCGGGACGCCGGTCACGCCGAGATGCTCGAAGGCCCGACGATAGAGCCGCGCGAGCTCGAGCGTCTCGTCCCAGGTCGTCCGCTCGCCGGGGTCGATGTCGACGAGCGCCCAGCGAGGCTCGGCCGGCGCGTTGATCGGCGACGTCCACGGATGGATCTCGATCGCGGCCTGGTTTCCGAGCCACGCGAGCGTCGCGAGCCCATCCGCGATCACGTAGGCGTGCGGGCGGCGGTCGGGCGGGTCGGGCTCGCGCCAGCGGGTGACCCAGTCCGGGGTTCCCTTCGCGACGTCCTTCTGCCAGAAGAACGCGCCGCCGATCCCGTCCGGATAGCGGGCAAGGTTGAGGGCTCGACCGGCCAGGTGCGGCAGGAGCACCGGCGCGATCTGCGCGAGGTAGCGGACCAGGTCGCGTTTCGTGACGGGCATGGCATCACCGGCGGGCGATGCGTCGCCGGAGGGCGATGCGTCGCCCGAGGGCGTCGTCGTGCTCGCCGGGGGTGTTCCGCCCGCACCCGGAGCGAGAACCTTGCCGAGGTTCGTGAGCGCGACCTCGCGACCGCCGACTTTCCACGCGCCGCCGCGCGAGGGCGTGGCGTCGAGGGCGGCGAGCTCCTCCGCCGTGGCGGACGCGAATGCAGGTGTCGGGACCGGCGCCGCTGCCCGGGTCGACGCGACGGCCTGAGTCGCGGCGGGGGCTGGCGGCGCACCCACGGCCGCACGTGAACGGCGCGTCACCTCAGCCTTGGCGAGGGCCCGGGCAGCGGCCTCGGGTCCAACGGCTTCCTGCCGTTCCACGGACGCCGGGTCGACCTCGGGAGCCTCCTGGGCGAACGACGCCTGGCGGACGATCCCGTCGCGGGACCAGCCGCCGATCTCGGCGCGGATCACGAGCGTGGGCTCGGCCCAGACGGCGCCGGGCGTCCGGGCCAGCTCGTCTGGCGGATCGGCGAACGGCGCGTCGGTGCGCGCTCGGGCGTCGATCGCGGCCCGGAGGCGGGAACGGGTCGCCGTGTCGAGCCCGCTCCCGACCCGCCCCGCGTAGCGCAGCCGGCCGGCCTCCATCACGCCGACGACGAGCGCTCCGAGGTCACGGTGACTGCCCTGGCCCGGCACGTAGCCCGCCACGACCAGCTCCTGTGTGGGGCGAACCTTGAGCTTGAGCCAGGCGGCAGACCGACGGCCTGCCTCGTAGCGGCTCCGTCGGTGCTTCGCCATCGCCCCCTCGAGGCCCTGGGCTGCGGCCGCCGCGAAGAACGCGACGCCGTCGCGCTCCACGTGACCGCCGAAGCGCACCCGCGGGTGGTCGCGAAGGACGAGTCGCAGGACCTCCTTGCGATCCTCGAGCGCGACGTCGAGATACGACCGGCCGGCGCACCATAGGAGGTCGAAGGCCATGAAGACGAGCGGCGCCGCTCGTCCTGCCTGCCGTGCAGGTCCGCTCGCGGGCAGGTCCGCGGCGCTGAACCCGCCCCCGAGCCGCGCCTGGAGCAGGCCGAAGTCGGGTCGGCCCTCAGGGTCCAGGACGACCACCTCGCCGTCGACGATCGCGTCCGGCGCGGCGAGCCAGGCCGGCTTGGCCAGCAGCTCCGGGAAGAAGCGTCCCGCGTCGTTCCGGTTCCTGGTCCGGAGGGCCACGCTCCCGCCGGTCACGATCGCCTGGACGCGGTAGCCGTCCCATTTCGGCTCGAAAAGCCAGTCGGCATCGTCGAACGGGGCGGTCCCCGGAGTCGCCAGCATCGGCTCGACGAACGGCGGCTGCGGGGCGACCCGCGCGCCCGGCGGATCGAGGGACGGGAGCGGCGCCGGGGCCGGCCGATCGACGGGCGGAGCCACGCCGGACTTCACCTCCTCGTTCGTCCGGTCGGTACGCACGGACGCCGGGTACGACTCCGGGTCCCAGCCGGCGATCGCCTCCGGGCCGGCTTTCGCGATGAGGAGCCAGGCGTCGCCGGGGCTCGCCGTCCGAACGAGCGTGAAGCGGCCGGCCAGCTTCTCGCCACGCAGCCGGAACTTGATCTCGCCGGCGCGAAGGGCGTCGCCCGGGTCCCACGTCAGCTCCGGCTCGAACGTGCCCCAGTCCCAGCAGATGGAGTCGCCGGCCCCGTATTCGCCGGTCGGGATCACGCCCTCGAAGTCGAGGTACTCGATCGGATGGTCCTCGGTCCGAGCGGCGAAGCGCTTCTCGTCGGGGTCGCGCGTCGGGCCCTTCGGGAGCGCCCACGACGCCAGCACGCCGTCGACCTCGAGGCGCAGGTCGTAATGGAGCCGGCTGGCCCGATGGCGATGCACCACGAAGCGGCCACAGCCGCCCGGGGCGTCGGGACCCGGCCACGACAGGCGCTCCGCGCCGCCGGCGTCAACGGATGGCAAAGCAGCCGGGGGTGCGCCCTCACCCGGGGCCGGCTCGGGCGTTCGCGCGAAGTTGCGCTTCTGCCGGTAGCGATCAAGGGACACGTTGGCGCTCCCGACCCGCGCCGATCAGAGCGGCAGGCGTCGGAGGACCGCCAGGAACGGCGGCAGCTCGCGCGGCGCCGCCACGACCGGCACGCGATACCAGGCGTCGCGGGCGGGGCCCGGTCGCAGGCGGGCGTCGAGCCGGCGCGCCGAGAGCGCCCGGAATCCCAGCGCACCGAGCGCCGTCGCGACCGTCGTGCCGTCCCCGATGAACCCGCGCCCGGCGAGACACCAGCTCGACGGCCGGAGCAGCGCCGCGAGCTCGCCGCGGCGCTCGCCGAAGGGCCGCGTGGCGAGCGACTCCCCGTCCACGTAGAGGAGGTCGGAAGCGACGATCGCGGCCGACCCCCGAGCCCCAGTGCCCCGTCCGCGGGCCGTCGGGTCGAGCCCGCCGTCCCGGCCGAGGCGAACGGTCTCGCCGCGCAGGCGCCGCTCCAGGAGCGTCCGGCTCGGCCGGCCGCGCGCATCGAGGACCATGAGCGTCGCGTCCAGGACGACGCCGTCCCGGCGGACGAGATCGGCGACGCCGGCGAGCTCCGGGAATGCCGCAGTCGGGTCGCCGAGGGCCTCGGCCCGCAGGCGGACCGCACCGCCCTCGACGAGCACGAATGCGCGGATGCCGGGCCACCAGGGCTCGAAGAAGTATCCCGGGTCGTCGAACGGGCCACCACCGTCGGTCGGGCGCATCGGCACGATCCGCTCCGGCAGGCGCGAGGCCATGGGCGCGAACTCGAGCGGGAGCATGTCGCCGATCGGCTGGCGGGTCATGCCGGGATTGTGGGCCGCCGCGCCGACCACTGCCACCGAGTCCGCGGCCGATCGAATCGCCGGGTGGTGGCCGCGCCGCGGGTGGACGTGGCGGTCCAGCGGGCGGACGAGGGCGGACGGGGGCGGCCGCTCCCTCAGGCCGACTTGCGGCGGACCAGCTTCCGTGCCGGAACCTCGACCGGCTCGGCGTCTTCGGCCACGGGCGCGACCTTCTTCGGGCGTCGGTTCGCGGTGGCCGTCCGGCCGGCGATGGCCTCCTCTGCGGCGGCCTCCACGTCCCGGTTGGCGCGGGCAGTCCGCGCCGCGTTGACGCTCGCCTCGAGGGCGGCCATGAGGTCGACGAGCTGACCGCCGGCGGGCGCCTCGTCAGGCTCGGCGATCGCGCGCCCCTCCACCTTCGCCTCGATGACGGCCTCGAGGGCCTGGCGGTACTCGTCTCGATATTCGGTCGCGTCGAACTCACCGGTCATGGCCGCGATGAGCTGGGCCGCCATGATCCGCTCGGCAGGCTTGATCTCGACGTCGTCGCCGGGGAGGTCCAGCTCGTCGGTCGCCCGGATCTCGTCCGGCCAGTGGAGCGTCTCGAGGACCATCGCGCCGGCGTGCGGGTTGAGCGCCGCGAGCACCTCGCGGTCCTTGATCACGACCTTGCAGACCGCGGCGAGACCCTGCTCGGCGAGCACCTCCCGGAGGAGCGCGTACGCCTTCTTGCCGATCGGCTCCGGCTCCACGTAGTACGCCTGCTTGACGAACCGGATCGGCTCGTCCTCGGCCGGCCGGGCCGGCACGAACTTCTCGATCTCGATGGAGCGCACGGTCTTGAGCGGGACGCTCGCGAGGTCCTCGTCCGTGATGACGACGTACTGGTCCTTCGCGTACTCGAAGCCCTTGACCGTGTCGCCACGGGAGATGACGTCGTCGTGGAACGGGCAGTAGGTCTTCATCTGGATCCGGTTCAGACAGCTCGCATGGAGCATGTTGAACGCGATCCCCTTCGAGTCGGTCGCGAGGTAGAGCCGAACCGGGATGGTCACCAGGCCGAACTGGATGGCCCCCCGCCACATCGAGCGCGCCATGGTCCTCTCACGTGCCTCGTCGGCGGCCGCTCCGAGCCCGCCATTCGCGTGGCGCGCATTCCCGACGGCCGGGATGGGAAGGATACGCCGGTCGCGCAAGGTGGTTCGGGGAGCCTGTCGTCGGTCAGGGGAGCGTCCGGGGTTCGAGGGCGGGCGCCCGTCCCTGCGCGGCTCGTCCGCTCGCGGTCGGCTGCCCGTCTCAGGGCCGCCCGCGCATGCCTCGTGACGTCCAATGCGCCTGCACGATCTCGACGACCGCATCCACGGCCGCGGGCAGCGCTGCCGCAACCTCGGGGGAGAGCGACTCACCGACCTCCATGTGCGCGGCGCCCATGCGCACGACGAAGGCCGTCGGGGCAGCGCCGTACAGCTCGAGCGCCACGGCGAGCAGCTCGCCGGGATCGACATGGTGGGATGACGCGCCCGGCCCACCGCCGCCCGCCTGTGCCTCGGCCGCCACCGACCGGACCACGACGGCGCCGGGCGGATCGTCGGCGCTCGCATCGATCAGGACGACGAGCGACGCCCGGCTCATGTCGAGGGCGAGCTCGGGCGTGAGCTGGTGGCGGGCGAGGACCTCGACGTGGCCCGGAGCGCGCGAGCCTCCGAGCCCGCTCGAAGCGGCGAGCCGCGGGTCGGCCGCGACCAGCACCGCGGCGTGCCAGCCGACCCCGTCGTCGGACCGGAGCGTGTTGCCGTACCCGATGACGAGGACGCCCCCGGCGGCATCGCCAGGGGCGTCGGGGCGGGGAGAGCCCAGGTTCAACGCGTCAGCTCGTCCAGCACCTTTCCGTCGGACGCGAGCAGCTGGATCTGCAGCGCCATCTGGCCCAGGGCGTGGGTCGAGCAGCTCAGGCACGGGTCGTAGCAGCGGATGACCGCCTCCACCCGGTTGAGCATCGGCTCGGTGATCGTGTCGCCCTTCACGTGGCGCCGGGCCACCTGCAGGACGCTTCGGTTCATGGCCATGTTGTTGTGGCCCGTGGCGATGATCAGGTTCACCCACTGGACGATGCCGTCGTCGTCCACCTTGTAGTGATGCATGAGCGTGCCGCGAGGCGCCTCGGACACCCCGATGCCCTCGTTCCGGTTGATGCCGGCGACGGACCGCACGTGCTTCGAGAGGATGTCGGGACCCCGCAGGAGCTCCTCGATCTTCTCGATCCCGTGGAGCGTGTCGATCAGGCGCGCGTAGTGGTAGTGGAACGACGAGCCGGCCACGCGGCCAACGCGCCAGCGGAACTTCTCGAGCTCCTCGTCGGCGCGCGGGGTTCCCATCTTGTCGGCCACGTTGAGGCGGGCCAGCGGCCCCACCCGGTAGATGCCGTCCGGGTACCCCATCGCCTTCCAGTAGGTCGACTTGAGGTACGACCAGGGCTCGACGGCCTCCCCGATGTAGTCGTTGAACAGCTTCGGGTCGACGCGGTCGGCCAGGAACTTGCCGTCGGCATCGATCACGCGGAGCCAGCCCCCGTAGTGATCCACGTTGCCGTGGCGGTCCACCAGGCCCATGAACGCCGAGCGGAAGTTGCCGAACGTGGCGGCCTCATCCTCCCAGCGCAGCATGTCCGTCTTGTACCAGGAAATGGCGCGCTCGACGGCGGCGATCGCCTCGGGGACGCCGGCGAGAATCCGGTCGCGGACCTCGGCGGTGAGCGGCGTCGCGACGCCACCGGGGACGATCCCCTCGGGGTGGATCCGCTTGCCGCCCAGCCACTCGATGATCTGCTGGCCCCACTTCCGGAGGGCGATGCCGTCCTTCGCAAGCTGCGGGTTCTGCCGGGCGACGCCCAGGATGTTCCGCATGGCAGGGTCCGCGTCGAAGCCGAACAGGAGGTCCGGCGACGAGAGGTGGAAGAAGGACAGCGCGTTGGACTGGACGATCTGGCCCAGGTTGATGATCCGCCGCAGGTCCATGCCGGTGGGCGGTGGCTCGACGGCGAGGATGTCGTCGACCGCCTTCGAAGACGCGATCATGTGGCTGACCGGGCAGATCCCGCAGATGCGGGCCATGAGGGCCGGCATCTCGTGGACCGGGCGCCCCTGGGTGATGCGCTCGAACCCGCGGAACTGGGTCACATGGAAGCGGGCGTCGACGACCTCGCCGCGGTCGTCGAGCTGGATCGTGATCTTGGAATGGCCCTCGATCCGGGTGACCGGATCGATCGTGATGGTTCTGCTCATGGGGTCCCCCGTCAGCGCCCGAACCGCGAGCCGGCGACGTCGGGGACGCGGCCGGAGAGCAGGTCATCGAGCATGGTGTAGATCAGGTCGGCAGACGGCGGGCAGCCCGGCAGGAAGACATCGACCTTGACCACCCGGTGAACGGGTGTCGAGGTCGGCAGGAGCCGCGGCACGATCTCGGACGGCAGCTGCGGGTTGAGCGTCACGTTCTCCATGTAGGCCCGGTCCAGCAGGGCCGCGACCCCGATCGGGTTGCGCATGCCCGGGACATTCGAGGTGACGGCGCAGTCGCCGAACGAGATGAGCGTCTTCGTGCGCTCCCGGACCAGCTTGATCTTGTGGAGATCGTCCTCGCTGGAGACGGCACCCTCCACGAGACAGACGTCGACGTCTTCCGGGTAGTCCTTGTAGTCGACGAGGGGGCTGTAGACGAGGTCGGCCCGCTCGAAGATGTCGAGGAGGCGCTCGTCGAGGTCGATGAGGGACATGTGACAGCCCGAGCAGCCGTCGAGCCAGACGGTGGCGATGCGCGGCTTGCTCACAGCCCACGCTCCTCGGCGACGACCTTCATCCAGGGCAGGAATGGTCGGCGCGTCTTGCTGCCGCGTGCGACGGCCCGGCCCTTCTCGAAGAGTGCCCCGGTCGGGCAGACCTGGACGCACTTCCCGCAGCTGGTGCAGGTGGTCGATTCGCCCCACGGGATCCCCATGTCTGTCTGCACCCGGGTCTCCAGGCCGCGATGCATGATGTCCCAGGTGTGGGCGCCCTCGATCTCGTCGCAGACGCGGACGCAGCGCAGGCACAGGATGCAGCGGTTGTGGTCGATCGCGAAGAGCCGGTGGCTGGCGTCGATGTCGACCTTGGGGTTGATCCGCGGCAGGTCGAAGTGGGTCACCCCGAGCTCGTCTGCCGTGTCCTGCAGCTCGCAGTGATTGTTCGCGACGCAGACCGCGCAGACGTGGTTGCGCTCCATGAACATCATCTCGGTCACGGTC
>JADGQH010000321.1 GCA_017881985.1 Chloroflexota bacterium
GAGATGTCCACGACCAGGTTGACCACGATGTAGATGATCGCGACGACGATGACCACCCCCTGGATGATGATGTAGTCGCGTCCCTGGATCGCCTCCGTGATCGTGCGGCCGATTCCGGCGAGGTTGAAGATCGTTTCCGTGAGGACGGCCCCGGAGAGGAGCCCGCCGAGCGAGAGCCCGATCACCGTGACGACCGGCAGGAGCGCGTTGCGCATCCCGTGCCTGGCGACGACATCGCGCTCGCGGACGCCCTTGGCCCGCGCCGTCCGGATGTAGTCGAGGCCCAGGACGTCGAGCAGGCTGGAGCGGGTCATCCTCGCGATGATCGCCATCGGGATCGTGCCCAGGGCGACGGCAGGCAGGATCATGTGGCGCACGGTGTCGAGGAGGAGGCTCCCGTTCAGGGTGAGAATCGCGTTGACCGTGTTGATGTTCGAGATGAAGTCGAGCACCACCCGGGGCGGTCCGCCGAGGGCCGTGAGTCCCCAGGCCTTCGCGAGGGGGACGACGTCCACGCCCGGCGTCAGGCGCCCCGACGGAGGCAGCGCGAAGGGGGTCCCCTTCAGGACGACGGCGAAGATATAGGCGAAGAAGAGCCCGAGGACGAAGACCGGGATCGAGACGCCGAGGTTCGCCACGATCATGGTCGCCACGTCGATCGGCGAGTTGCGACGGATGGCCGAGAGCCGGCCGAGGAGGATCCCGAAGACCGCGGCGAAGATGAGGGCATAGACCGTCAGCTCCAGCGTGACGGGCAGTCGTTCCACGAGGATCTGGGAGACCGGTCGCCCGAAGCGGAGCGAGTCGCCGAGGTCGCCCGTGGCGACGTTTCCGACGTAGGTCAGGAACTGGACCGGGATCGGCTTGTCCAGGCCGTAGCGGACGTTGAACGCGTCGCAGATGGCGGCCGTTGCCCGCTCGCCGAGGGCGGCCCGGCACGGATCGCCCGGGATGATGCGGGCGAGGATGAAGACGAGGATGACGACGCCGAGCAGCACGGGGATGCTGAGCAGGAGTCGCCGGATGATGTAGCGCGTCACGGGCGATCACGAGCCCCCGGGTTCGGGCTGGATGCGATCGAGGGGCGCCGTGACGGGCGCCCCTCGATCGTTGCCGGTTCGGAGTTGCCTACTGGGCGGGTGCGTTCAGGAAGCCGCCGAAGAGGCCGGCCCAGTACGTGAAGTCGCCGGTCCGTCCCTTGTGGAGCGGATTGGCGGCATCCCACTGGACCGCGAAGCTCAGGACCACGTCGTTGGCGTCGAAGGTGGAGCCATCGGCGAACTTGACGTTCTCCTGGAGGTCGCAGGTCCAGGTCATGAGGTCGGCACTCGGCGTGCACTGCTTGGCGAGCGCCGGCTCGACAGCCGTCCCGGCGACCTTGTAGCCGTACAGGCCCTGGGTGATCTGCTCGCAGACGCGGAGCGACTCGCCGTCGCTCTCGTCGGCGCAGTAGAGCCCGCCGGGCTCTGCGTTCTGGGAGAAGACGAGCTGGGTGCGGTCGCCCGGCTTCATGACGGCGAAGACTTCGCTCGTCAGGGGCGAGCTGTGCGCGCCGACGACGTCAGCCTTGAAGGCTGTCGCGGAGCCGCCGTGGGCGATCGGGACCATCGGGACGTGCTGCTTGATGAGGTTGTTGACCGTCACGTAGTCGGCCTGGCGGGCTGCGTCGGAGGCACCCTGGGCGGCCTTCTTGATGGCAGCCACGAGGTCCGGGAACAGCGGGCCGAAGGCCGGCGTGCCGCCGGCGAAGTGATAGTCGACGAAGTCCGTCTGGTCGGGATAGTCGACGCCCCAGCCGAGGAGGAAGAGGCCGTCGAGCTTGCCCTTGTTGGAGTTGTCGATGTAGGTCGTGGACTCCTGGACCTCGATGGTCGCCGTGATGTTCAGGTTCTTCTTGAGCTGTGCCTGGACTTCCTGGGCGATGATCTTGGGCTGCGGCATGTACCCGCGGACCGCGTCACGAAGCTGGAGCTTCGTCGTCAGGCCGTTCGGGAAGCCCGCGTCGGCGAGCAGCTTCTTGGCCGCAACCGGGTCGAACGTGTACCAGGGATCGCCAACGCACCCGTTCGGGATCGCGCACGGCGTGAAGTAGTCGGCAACCGTCGAGCCGCCCGGGTAGAAGTTCTTGACGATCTGGGCACGATCGATGCCCATGGCGATCGCCTGGCGCACCTTCTCGTTATCCCACGGCTTGTCGGCGACGTTCATCCCGAGGTAGAGGGTGTTGAGGCCCTCGCGCGGGTAGAGCTTGAGGGTCGTGTCGTTCGACACAGTGCCGAAGTCGGTGGTGCCGACGTTGTCGATCCCGTCGACGTTGCCGGACTGGAGCTCGACGAGCCGCTGGGCGGCCTCGGCGCTCCACTTGACCACGACGGTCTGGGCTAGCACCGGGGTCCCCGTCCAGTTGGGGTTGGCGACGAGGGTGATGTGATCGCCCTTGACCCACTCCTTGAGCATGTACGGCCCGGTGCCGTTCGGCTGCTGGACGATCGAGCCGTCCGGCACGTGCGCGGCGAGGTAGGCCGTGTCGTTGATCGCGAACGAGCTGAACGCGACCTTCGAGAGGAACGCGACATCCGGCACGCAGAGGTCGAACTCGACCGTCTTCGCGTCGAGGGCCTTGATGGCCTTGACCTCGCCGGTGTATGCCTTGCCATTGAACGTCTTCGCCGTGCAGTCGACAGCGCCCGTGCTCGGGTACACCATCGGCGTGAACGCCTCGGCGCTCGGGGCGACAGACGGCGCCACTGATGCGGCGGCGGATGCGGCGGCGGATGCGGCCGCAGACGCGGCCGCAGACGCGGCCGGGGATGGCGTTGCGGCGCCGCCACAGGCGGCGACGAGGATCCCGGCCGTCGCCAGCAGCGCGAGCAGCGGCGATCGCCTCGGGGTTCGGGACATGCTCCCTCCTTCTCCTCCTTGTGCGCCCGTCGGCCGTCGAAGCCAGGACGGCACGGGCGCAGAAACGCTGGGCTCGGGCGAGCCGCCGCGAGCCAAGATCGCCGAAGCCTAGCACCGGGAGGCCGCGATCCGCCAGTTCATCGTGCGGCCGGCCGGAAGGCCGGCGGGACCGCACCCGGCCGATGGCGCCGCGCGTTCCCGCGCACGCTCGCCGCCACCCGCCGGCGGTAGACTCGGGACGTGCAGCCGCTTCGAATCGCCCTCGCCCAGCTCGCGCCGGAGCTCGGTCTCCTCGACGCGAATCTCGCCCATCACCGCGAGCTGCTCATCGAGGCGCGCGCCGCCGGGGCCGGGCTCATCGTCTTCCCCGAGCTGGGCCTGACCGGCTACCACCTCCAGGACC
>JADGQH010000095.1 GCA_017881985.1 Chloroflexota bacterium
GGCATGCGCGCAGCCAGGGCGGCGAGGTTCACGCGCGTGGCGGCCGCCAGGAGCGCCCCGCAACCCATCCCATGGTGCACTCCGAAACGGGCCCCGAGCGGTGCGACCAGCCCGTGCGCGGCGCCGAGGCCCGCGTTCGCGAGCGCGATCCCGGAGCAGAGGGCGGCCCATGCCATCGCGCCGCGCGCGGTGGCCGTATCGACGGCCGCGGCACCAGCACGCGAAGCCGCGTGCCAGGCGGGCAGCGCGGTCCCGATCGCGGCGAGCCCGCTGCGCGCGACCGCATCGCTGAACGGCGAGGCGCCCGTGCTGGTGAACGACTCCAGGAGCTGGGTCAGCGCATCCATCCCGTCGCCGGCGATGACGGCGGGCGGGCAGCCGGCGAGCAGGTCCGGGTCGAGCAGCGCGACCGAGGCCACCAGCCGGTCGTCGCGGAAGGACTTCTTGAAGGGCGGGTCGTCCGCGGCGGCACCCGGCAGACGCCCGGAGATCACCGCGTTCTTCGTTGCCTCGCTCCCCGTGCCGGCCGTCGTCGGGACGGCCACGAACGGGGTCGCGGGTCCGGGGTACGGGAGGTTGCGCCCGACGCCCTCGAGGTGGTCGATCACGCTCGTGCCGCTCCGCAGCAGCCCGGCGATCGCCTTCGCCGTGTCGAGGGCCGCTCCGCCGCCGATCCCGACCACGACATCCGGCAGGTCGCGACGCCCATCGGCGACGGCGCCGTCGACGAGATCCGGGGACGGCTCGCCGGTCACGGCGAGGTGGTTCCACGACAGGCCGGCGGCCGCCAGCCCTGCCAGCAGCGGCTCCCAGGCCGGACCGTCGCGGAACGAGCGGCCCCCCGTCACGAGGAGCACGCGGCTCCCGAATCCGGCCGCGATCGCGGGAAGCTCCGTGATCCGGCCAGCCCCGAAGACGATCCGCGGCAGTCGCGCGACGCCGAACGCCCCGACCGGCCCCGGCGGTGCGAATGCACCGAACGTCCCCGACTGCCGGGGCGGCTCGGGAGCGCTCACGGGTAGACGGGCAGCAGGCCGGTGAACGGCTCGCCGCGTCGCGGCTCCGCCATCCAGCTCGCGACCGTGGACTTCCACGCCTGGTAGTGCGCCGTCTCCTTGTGCGCCGCGGCCGCATCCGCATCGAGGTACGCCTCATAGAGCACGAACCGGGTCGGGTCGCCGGGTGCCTGGAGGACGTCGAAGCGGAGGCAGCCCGGCTCGGCGACGGCGCCGGCATGGTTGGGCCGGGTCGCCGCGATGAAGTCAGCGACGTGTTCGGGCAGCACGTGGACGTGAACCAGGGTGACATGCATCGGCGGGACCTCCTCCGGGGAGGGTACCGCGCACGCGTCGGGCGTTCGCGCCAGAATCCCCGCGTCGAGCATCCCGCCAAGGAGGCCAGCCATGGCCGACCCCGTCCGCGTCGCCTACTACTACCGGACCCGCTGGGGTTCCCACGCCGAGTTCGTCGACCTGTTCACCCGCAACCACTGGCCCATCCTGCGCGAGCAGCTTCGCGACGGCCGCTTCCTCGCGGTCACCCTCGACGTGCCGCGCTTCCACGGCGACGGCCGGGCGGACTGGGATGTCCTCGTCACGATCGTCTATCGAGACTGGGCGGCGATGGAGGCGCACGCCGAGGCGGAGATCGCCGCCCGCCTCTTCCCGGACCAGGCAGCCTATCGGGCCGAGGAGCAGCGCCGTTTCGCGCTCCTCGACGCGCACTGGGACGTGCCGCTGGAGCCGGTGGCGCTGCCCGGCTGACGCGGATCAGGCCGCCGTCGGCGAGGGCGACGCCAGCGGGTCGCCGGGTGTCGTCGCATCACCGGCCGAGCTGCCCGGTTTGCGTCGCCGCTCGAGCCCCACGAGGTTGACGATCGCCCCGACGAGGAGAAGGCCGCCCGCGACCCGCATGGCCAGCTGGAATGCCTCCGTCGAGGCGGCCCGCGCCGCGACGACGAGATCGCCGGGCGTGCCCGGCAGCGGCGGCGCCAGCGGCTGGACCGTGGAGAACGGCGGCACGTCCCGGGCGTAGCCGGGCGCCTTCGCCGCGAGCGACGGCGTGAAGGTGGCCGTGATCGCGATGAACAGCACCGCGCTCACGAGCGGCGCGCCGACCCGCGAGATCGCGTTGTTGATCGCGGAACCCAGCCCGGCCCGTGCCACCGGGATCGACGCCATCAGGGCGGTCGTCAGGGGCGCCACGAGGAGCGCGATCCCGAGGCCGAACAGGAGCGTGGTCGGGAGCACGTCCACCAGGAAGTCGACCGGCGGCACGAGGCTGGCCGGCGCGTCCGGGCTCGCGGCCCAGGCAGCGCTCGTCGCCGGGATGCGCGAGATCCAGAAGAGAGCGGCGCCCATGAGGAGCGGCCCGGCCACCATGAACGGCCGCGCGCCGTAGCGAGCGGCCAGGCGTCCGGCCGGCGTCGAGAGGAGCGTCAGGAGCAGGCTCGACGGGATCCCGATCATGCCGGAGGCGAGGGGCGTATAGCCCAGCGTCCCCTGGAGGAAGAGGTTCTGGAACGTGAGGCTGACGTAGAGCGCGCCGTAGATGACGAGCGTCGACAGGTTGACGACCGAGAAGTTGCGCGACCGGAACAGGCCCAGGGGCACGAGCGGGTTCGGGCGGACGGCCATGAGCACCGGGAACGCGACCAGCGCCAGCGCCCCGATCCCGAGCGCGACGAACGCCAGCGGGTCCTGCCAGGCCTGCTCCTGGCCGCGCGTCGCGCCGAACGCGAGCCCCCCCACCGCGACGGCCGCGACGATCGCGCCCAGCCAGTCGAGCCCGCCCTTGGCGTCCTCGTTGCGCGACTCCGGGACCGCTCGAAGCGCGACGAGGGCGACGAGGACGAGCGGCAGGTTGATGAGGAACGCGGCCCGCCACGAGACCGCCTGGACCAGGAAGCCGCCCACGAGCGGGCCGAGCGTGACCAGGGCGGACGTGGATGCCGCCCAGACTCCGATCGCCCGACCCCGCTCCTCGCCCTCGAAGGTCGCGGTGATGATCGAGAGCGCCCCCGGGACGAGGAGCGCGCCGGCAGCGCCCTGGAGGAGGCGGGCGAGGATCAGGATCTCCATGGTGGGCGCCGCTCCGCAGATCGCCGACGTGATCCCGAACCCGAGCAGGCCCAACCGGAAGACGCGGCGCCGGCCCAGGCTGTCGGAGAGGGCGCCGGCGAGGATCAGGAGCGCGGCGAGCACCGCCAGGTACCCGCTCGAGACGTAGGTCAAGCCCTCGAGGCGCCCGAAGAGCGTCGCCGGCAGATTGCGCCCGATCGTCTCCAGGGCAACGTTGACGATCGTCCCGTCGAGGAAGACGATCCCCGAGCCCAGGACGACCGTGAGCAGGACGGGGCCGCGACGGACGGTCATCGTGTCGGGCGACGCCGACCGCGGTCAGGTTGCCCGCGGTCGGGACGCATCACTTCGGGGCCAGTGTCCGGACGTGGGTGATCGCCCGGGCGACCCACGCGTCGAGGGCGGCCGGGTCTGCGACGATCGACGCCGGCAGGCTGACGTAGCCGCGCATCGGCCGGCCCGGCATCGGCTCGAAGTCGCGGCCGCCAAGGTCCCGTAGCGCCGCGGCGTCTGCCTCCGCCAGCCGCACGATCCAGCGATCCTGGTGCAGCGACGTCGCGAGGTGGCCCCCGAGGAACGCCGCCGGGTACCCGAACATCTGGCGCGTGGTCAGCTCAGGACGCCCCTGCACGTAGCTCGCGAACGCGGCCACCAGCTCCGGCGGCGACTTCTTCCATGTCGAATCGGCCATCTCACCCTCCGGCCCGAGTCTACCCGCGCGGCGCGAGATCGCCCAGCGGCAGCGTCGGGCCTGGGTCAGCCCACCAGCCCGGTCAGCGCGGTCAGCCCTCCAGCCTGGGCAGCCTGCGAGGCCCGGTCAGTCCGCCAGGAACCCCGCGCCCGAGACCGCGTCGACCGCATAGACGCGCGGCACGAGCCCGGTGCGGGTCGGGTACTCGGCCGCGACCGCGTCGCGCAGCGCGTCCACGGCGTCGCGCGCCACCAGGTTGATGGTGCAGCCACCGAAACCCGCGCCGGTCATGCGGGCCGCCGCGACACCGGGAACCGTCGTCGCGATTTCCACGAGGGCGTCGAGCTCCGGCGAGACGACCTCGAAGTCGTCCCGCAGCGACGCATGGCTGGCCGCCCAGAGCCTGCCCACGGCATCGAGGTCGCCCGCGGCGAGGGCGTCGATCGTCTCCACCACCCGCGCGTTCTCGCTGACGACGTGGCGGCAGCGGCGGAATGCCGCATCGCCGACGAGCGCACGCACCTTCGGCAGCATCGCGGGGGTGACATCGCGCAGCGACTCGATCGCCGGGTTCCCGGCCGCGAGCGCCGCCGCCGCCGCCTCGCACTGGGCCCGCCGAAGGTTGTACTGCGAGGTCGTCAGGCTGCGCGTCGAGCCCGTGTGGATCACGACAAGCGAATGGGTGGCCAGGGGCAGCGCCACGGGACGGAACTCGAGGGACCGGCAATCGAGGAGGACCGCGTCCCCCGTCACGCCGCAGGCGCTCGCGAACTGGTCCATCAGGCCGCAGTTGACTCCGACATAGGCGTTCTCGGCGCGCTGGCAGATGCGCGCCAGCGACAGCGGCGGGATGTTGCCGCCCGGCGAGTCAGCGAGCGCCCATGCGGCTGCAAGCTCCAAGGCGGCCGACGACGAGAGGCCCGACGCGGTGGGCAGCGAGCTGACGAGAATCCCCCGCAACCCGTGCAACGCGATGCCCGCCTCGGCAAGCGCCCACGCGGTGCCGGCCACGTAGTCGATCCAGGCCCTGCGCCGCGGTCCGATCGCGTCGAGGTCGAAGCGCGCTCGATCGCCCGTCGCGCTGCTGACAAGCTCGACGCGACGGTCGTCGGTGGGCACGAACGCGATCCGGATCTCGAGGTCGATCGCGGCCGGGAGCACGAGCCCGAGGTTGTAGTCGGTGTGCTCGCCGATGAGGTTGACGCGACCCGGCGCCCGCACGATCCGGATGGCTCCGGGGTCGGCGGCGGCGCGCGGCTCGGACGCAACGAGCGCGGCCCGCATCGCGTCGGGCGTGAGCGCGGCGGAGTCGGCGGGGGCCGGGCGGGAAGCCCGCTTCGAGCGCGATCCTCGACGGCGCTCGCCGGGCGCGCCTCGCGCGGCGCGAACGGGCTGGCTGCCGGCCGATCTGGCCGTCATGCGCCCGTCAGTCGTCCAGGTTCGGGGCCAGCCAGCGGGCCATCTCCGCGAGCGGCCGACCCTTGCGCCGGGCGTAGTCCTCCAGCTGGTCCGGCCCGATCCGGCCGATCCCGAAGTACACGGCTTCGGGGCGCCAGAGGTAGATGCCGCTGACAGATGCCGCGGGCAGCATCGCCATCGACTCGGTCAGCGTGATGCCGGCCCGAGCCGGGGCGTCCAGGAGCGCGAAGAGCGTCTCCTTCTCGGTGTGGTCCGGCAGCGCCGGGTAGCCGGGCGCGGGACGGATTCCCCGGTACTGCCCCGCCATCAGGTCGTCGTTGGAGAGCGCCTCGCTTGGCGCGTAGCCCCAGAGCTCGCGCCGCACCAGCTCGTGGAGCCGTTCGGCGAACGCTTCGGCCAGCCGGTCCGCCAGCGCCTTCACGAGGATCGCGTTGTAGTCGTCGTGGGCGGCCTCGAACATCGCGGCCGTCTCGGCGACGCCGTGCCCGGCCGTGACCGCGAACGCCCCGACGTAATCCAGGACCCCCGAGGTCCGCGGCGCGACGAAGTCCGCAACCGCGATGTTGGGCCGGCCGGGCGGTTTCTGCTGCTGCTGGCGCAGGGTTCGCAGGATCCCGACGAGCCCGGCGCGGTCCGACGACCTGTAGAGCTCGATGTCGTCGCCCACCGCGTTCGCCGGCCAGAAGCCCACGACGGCGCTCGCCCGCAGGAGCCCCTCCGCCGCGATGCGCTCGAGCATGGCTTCCGCGTCGGCGTGGAGCGAGCGCGCCTGCTCTCCGACGCGCGCGTCGTCGAGGATCTCCGGGTAGTGGCCCTTGAGCTCCCACGTCGAGAAGAACGGGGTCCAGTCGATGCGCTGGACCAGGTCCGCGAGCGGGTGGTCCACGAGGGCGCGGACCCCGGTGAACGTCGGGACCGGCACGGGCACGCCGAGGTCCAGCCGGATCGGGTTCGCGCGTGCCTCCTCGATCGCGACGCGGGCCTCGCGGGCACGGCGGTCGCCGCGCTCGCGTCGAACGGTCTCGTATTCCGTGCGAATGCCCGCCGCGAACGAGCTCCGTTCGGGGCCGAGGAGCGCGCCAACGACCCCGACCGCGCGCGACGCATCGGCGACGTGGACGACGGGGCCGGGGTAGGCCGGCTCGATCTTGACCGCCGTGTGGACCCGCGAGGTGGTCGCCCCGCCGACCAGGAGCGGGATCGTGAAGCCCTCGCGCTCCATCTCGCCGGCGATGTGGCGCATCTCCTCGAGCGACGGGGTGATCAACCCCGAGAGCCCGATGACATCGGCACAGATCTCGCGGGCCGTGGCGAGGATCTTCGCCGCCGGGACCATCACGCCAAGGTCGATGACCTCGTAGTTGTTGCAGCCCAGGACGACGCCCACGATGTTCTTGCCGATGTCATGGACGTCACCCTTGACCGTCGCCATCAGGATCCGGCCCTTGGCCTGCGGTGCGCGACCGCCCGCCGCCTGCTCGGCCTCGATGAACGGGACGAGGTGCGCGACGGCGGTCTTCATCACCCGGGCGCTCTTGACGACCTGGGGGAGGAACATCTTGCCGGCCCCGAAGAGGTCGCCGACGCGATCCATCCCGGCCATGAGCGGCCCCTCGATCACGTCGAGCGGACGGGCCGCCGCGAGGCGCGCCTCCTCCACGTCCGCGACGACGAACTCGGCAATCCCCTCCACGAGCGCGTGGGTGAGGCGCTCCCCGACCGGCAGCGTGCGCCAAGCCAGGTCCGGGCCGCTCCCGTGGGCGCCGCCGCGCGCCGTGTCGGCCACCGCGAGGAGTCGTTCGGTCGCGTCGGCGCGCCGGTTGAGGACCAGGTCCTCCACGCGCTCCCGCAGGTCGGGCTCGATCTCGGAGTAGATCGCGAGCGCGGACGGGTTCACGATGCCCATCCCCATCCCGGCGCCGACCGCGTGGTACAGGAAGACGGCGTGGATCGCCTCGCGGACCGGGTCGTTGCCGCGGAACGAGAAGGAGACGTTGCTGACGCCGCCGCTCACGATGGAGTAGGGGAACCGGCGCCGCAGCTCCCGGGTCGCATCCATGTATGCAATGCCGTAGCCGGCGTGCTCCTCGATCCCGGTCCCGATCGCGAAGACGTTGGGATCGTGGATCACGTCCTCGTCGTCGAAGCCGGCCTGCTCCACGAGCAGCCGGTGCGCCCGGGAGAGGATCTCGACCTTGCGCTCGACGCTGTCGGCCTGGCCGGCTTCGTCGAACGCCATGACCACGACGGCGGCGCCGTAGCGACGGGCCAGCCGAGCCTGGGCCAGGAACGGCGCCTCGCCTTCCTTGAGGGAGAGCGAGTTGACGATCGACTTGCCCTGCACCGACCGCAGCCCGGCCTCGATCACCGACCACTTGGACGAGTCGATCATCACCGGGACGCGGGCGATGGCCGGCTCCCCCGCGACCAGGTCCAGGAAGCGGGCCATGGCCGCCTCCGAATCGAGCATCGCCTCGTCCATGTTGACGTCGATGAGCTGGGCGCCGTTCTCCACCTGCTCCCGGGCGATCGCGACCGCCGCGTCGAAGTCCCCGGCAAGGATCCGCTTGGAAAACGCGCGCGAGCCCGTCACGTTGGTTCGCTCGCCGACGTTGACGAAGCGCGACTCCGGACCGATCTCGACGGCTTCCAGGCCGGCCAGGCGGGTCCGGCGCGGCAGCGTCGGGACGGCGCGTGGTGCGATCCCGCGGACCGCGGCCGCCACCGCCCGGACGTGTGCCGGGGTCGTGCCGCAGCATCCGCCGACGAGGTTCACAAGGCCGTCCCACGCGAACCCGGCAAGAACGCCGGCGGTCTGGTCGGGCGCCTCGTCGTAGCCGCCGAGCTCGTTCGGGAGGCCGGCGTTCGGGTATGCGGTGACGCGCACGTCGGCGACACGACCGAGCTCCGCGACGAAGGGACGAAGCGCAGCGGCCCCGAGCGCGCAGTTGAGGCCGACGCTCCATGGCCGCGCATGCCGAACGGCGTACCAGAACGCCTCCGGCGTCTGCCCGGACAGCGTCCGGCCGGACAGGTCGACGATGGTGCCGGAGAGCATCACCGGCAGGCGCAGGCCGGTCGACTCGAAGACCTCCTCGAGCGCGAAGATCGCGGCCTTGGCGTTGAGCGTGTCGAAGATGGTCTCCACGAGGAGGATGTCGGCGCCGCCGTCGATGAGGCCGCGGGCCGCGTCCGCGTAGGCGGCACGGAGCTCCTCGAAGCGGACGTTGCGCGCTCCCGCGTCGGCGACGTCCGGGGAGATCGACGCGGTCCGGTTCGTCGGCCCCATCGCGCCGGCGACCCAGCGTGGCCTGCCGTCGCGCGCCTCTGCCGCGTCGGCAGCGGCACGGGCCAGGCGGGCGGCCGTCTCGTTCATCTCGCCAGCGACGTGGGAAAGGCCGTAGTCGGACTGGCTGATGGCCGTGGCATTGAACGTGTTCGTCTCGATGATGTCCGCGCCGGCGTCCAGGTAGGCGGCGTGGATCGCCGAGATCACGTCGGGTCGCGTCAGGGAGAGCAGGTCGTTGTCGCCCCGGACGTCGCGCGAGTGGTCCTGGAACCGCGTCCCCCGGAAGTCTTCCTCGCTCAGGAGGTATTCCTGGATGAGCGTCCCCATCGCCCCGTCGAGGACGAGGATCCGCTCGGCCGCCGTCGCGTCGAGCAGGGGTCGGCGGCGTTCGCGCGTCAACGGCTCCATCGGCCGAGTGTAGCCCGCCCGATCCGTGGGCGGGTCGGTCTCAGCGCCGCGTCGGCCGCGATCCCCGCCGCGTCTGCCGCGCGTGGTTCGCTCAGTCCGGAGCTCAGTCCGGGGCTCAGTCCCGATCGAGCTCGAGGTCGACGGTCAGGAGGTCTCCCGCCTCCCAGTCGGCCGGGTGCTCCTGGCGCATCCGCTGCGCCTCCCGCGACGCCCAGGCGGCGACGGCGGGATGTGCCTCGCGCAGGGCTTCCGCGTGGGCGTAGCGTCGCTGGAGCGCCGAGAGCATCGCCCCGTTGAGGGCTCGCGGCGAGAGGGCGGCGATCCGCTCCTCGACGCCGGGAGAGAAGTCGATCGGCACCTTGATCCGCGCGAAGAACGCGCCGACCTCGCCCGTAAGCGGGTCGACCGCCTGGCTGTGCCCGGTCGAGCGCACGATCGGCGCCGGGGAATCGAAGGCGACGATCGTGGTCTCGGCGTCGAGGGCCGCGACCGTCACCTCGCCGCCGAAGCTCAGGAAGGAGTTGAAGGCCTCCACCCGATCGACGGCGCGGATCGTGCCCCAGCTGTACGGCTCGTGGCGCGGGAGGGGAGTGCCCCGGCTGATCTCCACCAAGCGTCCCCGGCCGGCGCTGATCGTCCAGTGCTCGACGAGCTCGGGGTCGAAATGCTCGAGCGTCGGCCGGCTGCGGAGCGCGACGAGCAGCTGCGACGCTCCAGTCTCTTCCGGGTGCGAGCCGCTCACGACGACGAAGCCCAGCCTGGCGAGACGTTCCGCGGCGTGGCGGAGCCCGGGGTCCGCGCCCATCGAATCGGCGGTCGGTGTGGTCATGGGCGCAAGTCTGGACCGGCGGGCGATCCGTGACAGCCGCCGGATCGGCCGTTCCCGCGGGCCAGTCGGCCCGGACTTCACGCGTGGCCCCTGCTAGGCTCCGGCGGTGATGCGGCGCGCGCGACTGGTGGCATTCCTCGCCGGCGACCCGCCGGAGGAGCCACCCGGCCCGATCGACCGGCGCACGTTCGACCTGCTCGGGCTGCGGCTCCCCGCGCTCGCGACGGCCGCGCTGCTGCTGGTCAGCCTGCTCCTGATCCTCCAGCACGCCCACGACTTCCTGCCTCGCTTCGGGCCGGTCGATCCGCGGAGCCTCCGCAACCAGTCGATCGAGCGGTTCGTGCTCTTCGGGATCGTGCCCCTGGGCGTGCTCCTTGCCCTGCGTGAGGATCCGCGCCGCTACGGGCTGCGCATCGGGGACGCGCGGCGCGGGCTGATCCTGCTGGGCGTGCTCTCCGCGGTGACGCTGCCTGCGATCGTGCTGATCGCGCGTGTCCCGGAGATCCGCGACTGGTACGCGCCCTCGATGTCGACCCCGGTCGACGTGACGCTCTCCAACGTGCTGGACCTGGTGCCGACGGAGTTCCTGATCCGGGGCTTCCTGCTCTTCGCGCTCTTCCGCGCCGTCGGGCCGCTCGGCGTCGTCATCGCCGTGGTGCCCTTCGCGTTCACGCACATCGGGAAGCCGGACCTCGAGACGCTCTCGACGCTCGCAGGAGGGCTCGTCTTCGGCTGGCTCAACTGGCGAACGGGCTCGATCTGGTACAGCGGGATCTATCACGTGCTGATCCAGACGACCGTGATCATCGCGGCGGCGGGCTGGGCGGCCGGCGGCTGACGCCCGCGGG
>JADGQH010000322.1 GCA_017881985.1 Chloroflexota bacterium
CAATACCAAGGAGCGCCATGAGGGCGCCGGTCACGACGAGCGACACGATCCTCGCCGTCCCGATGTCAGACAGCGTGAATGGGACGACCGGGACAGAGGCCGCGAGCCGGTCGGCCACGAACATCCAGAGTGCGTGGGTCCAGGGTGAGACGGTGACTTCGCGCACGACGCCGATCTCGAACGCAACCACATGGTCGAGGAGCACGTCCGGGTTCCTCACGAAGGCTTGCGCGACGAGCGCAACCTCCGCCTCGCGGAACCCGTCAGAGAGCAACCGCCGCGTCACCCGGTCGCTATAGGCGTCGGGATCGACGGCGATCCGGCTCCGTGCGACTTCGACCAGCGTGTCGTCCGCGCGTCTCGTTCGTCAGCTCGCCATCAGCAGCGGCGACACCCCCTTGTGGTCGATGGCGGCATCGATGAGCGGCATCGTGTCGGACCGGAAGTAGCGTCGGCCGTCCTGCCACTCGTCGTCCTGCTCGGCGAGGATCATGCCGACCAAGCGGATCAGGCTCGCGCGGGTCGGGAAGCTCCCGACGACCGCGGTCCGGCGCTTCACCTCCTTGTTGAGCCGCTCGAACGGATCCGTCGAGCGGATCTTGCGGCGGTGGGATTCGGGAAAGGTGAAGTGGAAGAGGAGGTCCGCCTCGGCCTCGACGAGGAGGCGCGCGACCGTCGGGCGGCCCGAGCGCGAAGACCCACGAGTCGGCCCCGACCGCGGCCCGGAGGTCGCGCGTCAAGGTGGCGATCCCGCACCGCGCGGGGGATATGTCCCGAGGTGGTCGACGCGAGGGACCGCGTGACCCCCGATGCTGCCGGCCCGAGTCGCGACGATCAGGGTGTCGCGCGAGGGCGACAGGACGTGCGCTCGACAGTGATGCCACGTCATGACCCTCCGTAATGACGTGGCCCTGACGAGGCCGCACCGTGTCCTTACGTCCACAGGCACGAAGCACGAAGGAGTCAGCCATGACTGACGAGCATGTCAAGGGAACGGCCACGGGCGTCAAGGGCAAGGTCGAGGAAACCGCCGGCAAGCTGACCGGCAACAAGGAGCAGGAGCTGCACGGCAAGGCCAAACAGGTCCAGGGCGGGGCTCAGAAGGGTCTGGGCGACGTCCAGGACGCCGTGCGAGACGACAAGAAGTAGTCGAGACCGGCCATCGGGTCGTGGCCTGCGCGCTCCTCGCAGGGCCCCACGTCGCCTCACTTCAGGGAGACTCACTATGGCCACCAAGAGCAGCCCGGTCCGTTCGTTCAGGACGAGCGTCGACATCCCGCCGGGCAGCCGCGAGAAGGTCAATAAGATCCTGAACCAGCACCTGGCCGACTCCTTCGATCTCATGAGCCAGGTCAAGCAGGCCCACTGGAACGTCAAGGGCTCGGACTTCTGGCAGCTGCACAAGCTGTTCGATGAGGTCGCCGCGAGGGCCGCCGAATGGGTCGACGAGTTCGCCGAGCGCGTCACCGCCCTGGGCGGCTATGCCACGGGAACCGTGCGCATGGCCGCAGCCACCAGCACGCTGCCCGAGTTCCCGACCGACATCACCGAGAGCATGGACTACGTCCGGGCGGTCGCGGATCGACTTGCCGCATTCACCAACTCCGCCCGGGCTGCGATCGACCAGACCGACAAGCTGGGTGATGCCGACACGGCCGACCTGTTCACGGAGATCAGCCGCTGCGCCGACAAGTACCTCTACTTCCTCGAAGCGCACCTCCAGAGCTAGCAGTCGTCGTCACGCGCGAAGCCCGGCGCTGATAGCTCGCGTCAGCCCGACCGGCTTCGCGCCACCCCCGTGACGACCCGTTCGCCGAAAAGCGGAGCGGGTCGTGACGCCTCGAGCGCCGCGGCCAGGAGTACCCCCGGCCGAAGGCGAATCCCGGACATCTGGTGCCGTGGGTACTCCACGCGGCGCCTGTTCATCGCAAGGAGGCAACTGTGGGAATCATCGCCTGGGTCGTGCTGGGTGCGATCGCCGGGTTCATCACGAATCTGATCATGGGCGGCGGGGAAGGCGTCATCCTCACCGTCATCCTGGGCATCGTGGGTGCCGTCGTCGGCGGCTACCTCGCCGGCACGGTCCTCAAGGTCGCCGACGTGACCGGGATCAACGTCGAGAGCATCGTGGTCGCCGTGGTCGGGGCGATCATCGTGGTCGCGGTGTACCGGATGATCGGGGGCCGACGCACCACCGCATGAACCGAGGCGGGCGCTCTGATCGGCCGGAACGTCCAGACGGCGGGCGAGTGGGTCGGTCGCCCAACCGGTCGCAATGGCACGCCGGCGAGAGAATGACCCAGCGCCCCGGTGAGGTCCGGCGATGTGGAACTGCAACGGCAGCGCCTCGCCGGCATGCCCGGCGCGCCGGGTTCTCTCCATTGTGACTCCGGGGGCGGCAGCCCACCCAATCGGCACCCCGTTCTTTGGACTCGAACCGGAAAGGGGACCTGACCGGCGGCACTGTGTCAGGTCCGCTCGACGGAATCGGCGTCACCTATGCACCCCGCATCCACAACCGCGGGTCGTCCGATCCGCGCTGCACACGTCAGGAGGTCCAGATGCACGCTGAGGAGCTTCTGCCCGTCAAGGAGATCGTCTCGACCCTGGAGGAAGCCCGCCAGCGCGTCTCCGAGGCGGATCTCGTCGGCGCCTCGCGCTCGGCGCTCACGTCCGCTCGCGAAGCCGTTGCCGACGGCTGGCCCCGCCGTCGGCGGGCGAGTCGATGGCCCTGGGTCGCCGGCGCCATCCTGGGCATGACCATCCTCGGCATCGTGCTCCTCACCCCCGCCTTCCGGCGATGGTCAGCGTCGCGTCGAGGATCGGCGAGACCGGATGGAGGCATGGGCGACGTGACGCCGACGCCAGCCATGTCAGCGGCCGACGAGACGGGCGATCTGGTCTATCCCGCCGAGCCGGATGCCTTCGATACCACACGACTGCCGGAGGGCGGAACGGAGTAGCCGCGGCCAATGTCGCTCGGCCTCGGCCGAGGTCCGAAATCAGTTGATGAGGCGCGCTGGTCGCATCCCGCGAGCGAACGCCGACCGCAAGGTGAGCGCGACCGGGATCATCGAGAGGATGAGGATTGCCCGGGGCGCGCCTGCCAGCAGCAACCCGCTGCTGACGCCAAGCGCGAATCCGGACGCCGCAACGATGCCCGTGTCGGACAATCCGTTGACCTGATCCTGGGCACCAGCCAGCACGCCGCGGGCGCTGTCCGCTACGGCCGGGAACTGATCGAGGACCGCGCGGCCGCGGTCGACGAGGGTATCGGCGAGCTCGCCCATGTCGG
>JADGQH010000096.1 GCA_017881985.1 Chloroflexota bacterium
CGGGACCGGGCTCCGTTTCACGGCATCCCGAGCGTCGGCAAGCGTCGTCGGGCAGACGTCCGGGCAGTGCGTGTAGCCGAAGAAGACGAGCGCAGGCGTCCCCCGCACGCTCGCGAGGTCGAACGGCCGTCCGTCCTGGTCGGTCAGCGCGAGCGCCGGTGCCGGGACGACCGGCACGATCGCGGTCGGCCGCTTCAACGGGTCGGGGGTCGCGGCCGGCCAGGCGATCCGCCCGTCCCCCGCCGGCGTCGCCGGCGGCCCGCCGAGCGCGACGCCGAGCAGGCCGACGCCGATGCCACCCGCCGCGGCGATGGCGAAGACCACGCCCGCGATGACCGGCAGGCGGTTCGGGGACGAGGGACGCGAGGAGGACGTCATGGTTGGGCGGGTCGGGCGCTCAGCTCGCGCGGACCTGGGCCTTCACGGTGATCGGCCCGGCCTTCTCGAACGTCAGGGTCAGATCGATCGTGTCGCCGACCGCGAGGTCGCGGGCGAGACCGATGAGCATGACGTGGTAGCTGCCGGGCTTGAGCTCGAGGCTGCCGCCGGCCGGGATCTCGACGCGGGCGACCGGCTGCATCCCCATCATCCCGCCACCCGACGCGGCCGGCGAGCCCATGGCGACGGTCTCGTGGACCTCGACGGTCGCGGCGGCGGGGCTCGAGGCGCCGACGAGCGCATCCGCCGTCGGGCCGGCGTTCGTGATCGTGGCATACGCCGCCGCGGCGCTGGCCGTCGCCGAGGAGGAGCGCGCCCATGCGTCGGTGACGCTGACCGCGGCGGAGGGCGGTGCAGCAGCCGAGGAGCATGCGGCGAGCAGCGCGACGCTCGCGACGACGAGGGTGAGGCGGGTCCGGCGCAGGCTGTGCATGACGGTCTCCGATTGGCGGCGCGATCAAGCGGCTCGGCGGATCGTAGGGTCCGCTCCGGTCCGCGGGGATGGGCCGAACGGCTCGAAGCGGGGTTCAATCGAGACCGCGTCTCACTCCGATTCGAGATCGGGTATCATTCGGAGCATGCCTGACCCCACGCTGCTCGAGATGGCGATCGAATCGGCCGGTCGCCGGCTGACGCGGCCCCGGCGCGCCGTCGCAGCCCTGATCGACGCCCGGGACGGGGCGTTCTCGGCCGCCGACCTGGTGGCAGACGCGCGGGGCCAGCGGCTGGGAATCGGGCGGGCGACCATCTTCCGCGCCATCGAGCTCCTCGCCGAGATCGGAGCGCTGGAGCGGATCGACCTGCCGACTGGCGACCACGCCTACGTGCCGTGCGGCCCGGCCCACCACCACCATGTCGTCTGCCGACGCTGCAGCCGTTCTGTCGAGATCGGCGACCTCGGCCTCGCGGCGCTCGCCCGGGACATCGCCCGCAAGACCGGCTACCGGATCGACGAGCACCGCCTCGAGCTGTTCGGGCTCTGCCCCGACTGCCGGCGCGTGGGAGCGCCGGCATGACGCGGGCGGGCTTCACCCGCGGGCCGGTCGTGGTGTCCGTCGTGCTCGCGCTCGTCGTTGGCGCCTGCGGCGGTGGGACCGGGGCGACGGGCGCACCGGGCGGGTCGGTGATCCCCTCGCCGGCCCCGGACGCCGTCAACGTCGTCGCGACGACGACCGTCTTCGCGGACCTCGTGCGGGAGGCCGGCGGCACGGCGGTCCGGGTGACCAGCCTCGTGCCCGCAGGCGGTGACCCGCACACGTACGCGCCCACGCCGTCGGATGTCCGGTCGATCGCCGGCGCGGACCTGGTCGTGATGAACGGCCTCGGCGTCGACGACTGGCTGAAGCCGCTCCTCGCCGAGGCGAAGCAGCCCCTCAGCGCGCTCGTCGAGCTCGGACCCGATGAACCCGGCGTGACGTACCTCTCGGGCATCGCGGGCGCCGCGGCAGGCGGCGGCGGGGCCGTCAACCCGCACCTCTGGCTCAACGTGGCATACGCGGAGCTGTACGTGCAGCGGATCGTGGCCGCGCTCCAGGCCGCTGCGCCGTCGAAGCAGGCCGCGCTCCGGGCGTCCGGCGACGCATACCTCGCGCGCCTCGCCGCGCTCGACGCCGCGATCCGGGCGCAGATCGCGACGCTTCCGGCGGCGAACCGCAAGCTCGTCTCGTACCACGACGCCTTCCCGTATTTCGCGGCCGCCTACGGGCTCACGATCGTCGGCACCGTGGTCCCCGGCCCGGGCCAGGACCCGAGCGCGGGCCAGGTCGTTGCATTGATCGACGCGATCCGGGCCAGCGGGGTCAAGGCGATCTTCAGCGAGGCCCAGTTCAACCCGAAGGTCGAGCAGCAGCTTGCCGCCGAGGCCGGCGTCACCGTGGTCAGCAACCTCTACAACGATGCCCTGGGCGCGCCACCGCTGGACACGTACGAGGCGATCATGCGCTGGAATGCAGACCGGGTCGTCGAGGCGCTCCGATGATCGACCCGCGCGCCGCCGACGCGCGAGTCGCGGCCGATCCGACCGCCGAACCGATCCCCGCCGATCCGACCGCCGAACCGATCCCCGCCGATCCGGCCGCGCCCGACCCACACGATCATCCGCACCCGGCAGAGCACGCCCATCCGCCGGGCCGGGAGCTACCCGCTTACGGCACGGGACACGAGCTCCGGCACGCGGCCCACCATGCCGCCGTCGTCCTCTCGGAGGTGACGGCCGGGTACGACGAGCGCGCGGCCCTGACCGACATCACCGTCGCGGTGGCGACCGGGACGCTGCTCGCCGTGTTCGGGCCGAACGGGGGCGGGAAGAGCACCTTCCTCAAGGTGATCGCGGGACTGCTCAAGCCCTGGAGCGGCCACGTGCATGTCCTCGGCGCCGAGCCCGGCCGCGAGGCTCGCCGTGTCGCCTACGTGCCGCAGGCTGAACAGGTCGACTGGGAGTTCCCCGTCTCGGTCTGGGACGTGGTCGTGATGGGCCGCTACCCGCGGATCGGCATGTTCCGGCGGCCGGGCGCCGCCGACCGTCGCGCGGTCGCCGATGCGCTGGAGCTCGTCGGGATGGCGGACCACGCCCAGACCCAGATCGGGCGCCTCTCCGGTGGGCAGCGCCGACGGGCATTCCTCGCCCGCGCCCTCGCGGCCGACCCGGACCTCTACCTCCTGGACGAGCCCGTCACGGGCGTCGACCCCACGACCCAGGAGGACCTGATGCGGATCCTCGAAGCCGAGACGCGGCGCGGAAAGACCGTCATCGCCACGACCCACGACCTCGCCGCGGCCGCGGAGCATTTCGAGGACGTCCTTGCGCTCAATCGCACCGTGATCGCCCACGGACGCTCGGACCTCGTGCTCGACCGCGACGTGCTGTCGCGCACCTACGGGGGCCACCTGCTGGTCCTCGGCGGCGAGCCACTGCTCGTGGACGACGCCCACCATCACGATCAGGCGCCCGGCCGCGAGCAGCACTTCCACGACGGAACGCACCGGTGAGCCCGGAGCCGGCGGCATGATCGACGCGCTCGTGGCACCGCTCCAGTTCGAGTTCGGGGTCCGGGCCCTGCTGGCGGCCGCGCTCGTCGGGCTCGTGTGCGCCGTGGTCGGAAGCTACATGGTGCTGCGCGGGCTCTCGTTCATGGGCGACGCGATCAGCCACGCGGCGTTCCCGGGCGTCGTGATGGCATACCTGTTCGGCGGCTCGCTCTATCTCGGGGGCGCGATCGCGGCCGTCGCCACGGCGCTCGGGATCGGCTGGATCAGCCGCCGTGCCCGGCTCCGATCCGACGCGATCATCGGCGTGCTCTTCGCCGGCATGTTCGGCCTGGGGGTCGCGATCTACAGCGCGATCCCGAACTACGTGGGCGACCTGTTCGGGTTCCTGTTCGGGGACGTGCTGGGGATCGGGCTGGGCGACCTGATCGGGCTCGCGATCCTCGGCGGCTTGGTGATCCTGGTGATCTGGGCGCTCTGGAAGGAGTTTCTGTTCGCCACTTTTGACCCGCTGGGCGCCGGGGCGTCCGGGCTCAACGTGAACCGCCTCGACTACCTCTTCCTGGGTCTCATCGCGCTGACGATCGTGGTCAGCATCCAGGCGGTCGGGATCATCCTCGTGGTCGCCATGCTGACGACGCCGGCGGCCACCGCGCAGCTCCTGACCGCCCGCTTCGGCCGGCTCATGGCGATCGCGATCGCGATCGGGATCGGGTCAGGGATCGCTGGGATCTACGTCTCTTTCTGGCTCAATCTCGCCTCCGGCGCGTCGATCGTGCTGATCCAGACCGCGATCTTCTTCCTCGCGCTCGCGCTCGGGCCGCGGCGCGGGCTGCTGCGCCGCCATCCGGCGAGATCGGCCGCCGAAGGTACCTGAAACCATCCGGGCTCGGCCTGCCTCAGACGGTGCACGGGCGATTCGCTCGCCTGCTCGCACCGCCGGGGGAATCGCTTCATGTCAACCGTCATAACGGGCCGGGCCATGACCGCGGGACGCACATGCGCCTGAGCGCGCGCACGTGGGTCGTTCTGGGCGCCCTGCTCGGGATCCTGATCGTATTCACGACCGGCCAGGTGATACCCGCAACCTCGGACTACCAGGCGCACATGCGGGTCTGGCTCGCCGGCCGGGCGACCGGAATAACCGCGTACGTGCTGCTGACCGTGCTGGTGAGCCTCGGCCTGATCCTGAGCCACCCCACGAACCAGTCCACCTGGAAGCTTTCGAAGCGCCTCTTCCCGTGGCACGAGAACCTGTTCGTCTTCGTCGTCGCGTTTCTCGTCGCGCACGTCGTGAGCATCATCCTCGACCCGTACGCCGGCGTCGGGATCGCCGGGTCGTTCGTGCCGGGGCTCTCGTCGTACCGCAGCGCTCCGGTCGCACTCGGGACGCTGGGCCTCTACGCGGCGCTCGTCTCGGGGATCACGGCGCGGTGGTCGAGCCTCCTGCCCAAGGGCCTGTGGCTCAAGCTGCATCGATTCGCACTCGTCGCGTGGATCGGCTCCTGGCTTCACGGCCTGTTGTCTGGAACGGATAGCACCACGCTCGTTCCCCTCTACGTCGGGACGGGCCTGCTCGTGATGCTGGCGAGCGCGTATCGGTACTGGGTCTCGAAGAAGTCGCGGCCGACCTTCGCAACCTCGTTGCCGGACGCGCAGGGCCAGCTTCGCCCCCGGCCTGCTCCGGGAGCCAGCGAGCGGACGACGCCGCCCGGCTCGATCCCGGTTCGCGCCGCACCCCCGCGAGAGGTAGCCGCTGACCACGCAACCGCTCCGCTCGGGGCGGCGCTCATGGAGGACTCGCAATGAACAGTACGGTCAAGGTCGTCGCCCGCCGCGCGGCGGTCACGGTCGGCGTGGTGGGAAGCCTCGGGCTGGGTGCCGCCGCGATCGACGGCGCCGCCCAGTGGACGGCATCCGCAGCGCCGCCGCAGGCACCTCCGGTCAGCGCTGAGAGCCTCGCCGCGAAGCTGGCAAGTGAGCAGGCTCGCGGGACCGACCTGGAGGCACGCCTCCAGGCGGCAATCTCCCAGACGTCACAGCTCCAGGCCGCCCTCGATGCGGCCAACGGACGGATCGCCGCGGACGACGGCACGGCCAAGACCCTTCGCGCGCAGGTCGCAGCTTCCCAGCAAAGGCTGGCCGGCCTGAATCAGCAGGCCGCCTCCGCAAGCGTGGCGCTGCAGGTCGCCGCGGCCCGACAGGCCGCCCTGTTGCGGCAGTCCGCCCTGGCACGGCCGGCCGCAACGCCTCGGCCACCGGCAGCGACACCCAAGCCATCGAGCGCGACACTCCAGCCCACCGCGACAGCCCAGCCGACGCCGGGAGCAGTCACGACCACGGTCGCTCCCGTCGCCCCGACTCCGGCGCCCACGGCACACGCGACGACAGGAGCCTCGGGCACCCCGCCACCGGGAGGCACCGATGACTGAGGCCACGCGCCAGCTCCCGGTCCGGTCGCCCGGACCGCGACCGCTTCCGCCGCGAACCGCGGGAAGCGCAACCCTCGGCCTCGTGCCGCCGATCGCCGCCGCGCGCCCGGCCGCGTCGACGCGCCGCCCGATCCACGTTGTCGTGGCCGTCGGGATGACCGCCGGGCTCTACGCCATCTCGCTTGCCGGTGTCACGGCGCTCCAATCCGCCTCCGACCTGCAGCTGGCTGCCGACCGCGCGCCCGCCGCGGATGCTGTGGCCGGTCTCAAGAGCGCCCACGACGCGATGGAGAGCAGCCTCGGCAGGCTGACGGGGGCGTATACCCACGCCGCAAATGGCTACACGGGAATCGCCAATGGGATCGTCGGACACGAGAAGGCGCTCGCCAAGCTCGGCCAGCAGGTGCAGTCAGCGGCCGGGTGGGCGGCGGCCCTCTCGGTTCCAGCGGTCTCGATCGCGGCGCCAAGTCTGACCGGAGCAGCGTCGGCCTACAGCGCCCCGGTGGCCAGGTCGGGCGCGCCGGTCGCCAGATCGAGCGCGCCGTCGGTTGGCAACAGCGCTCCTGCGGTCGCGAACCCCGCGCCGGCGGCGGCCGCTGCCCCCGCGCCGGTCGTCGCGGCTCCGAAGCCCGCGCCACTCCCGGTCGTTCCCGTCAGCCCACCCGTCGTCAGCGCGCCCCCACCCCCGGTCCACGCGTGCACGACGGCATCGGGCAAGCCCTGCTGACGACGAGCACCGAACCCGAGGGCGAGCACGCGGAGGTGGCCTCGGCCCCGTCCGATGGCGCGGGCCGATTCGAGCGCCGTGCCATGGGGTCGCCGCTGCGGTTGACCGTCGTCGGCGTGGCAACGGATCGCGCCGAGGCCGGCTGGGCGGGGGTGTCCGCCGCGATCGAGGAGATCGAGCAGGCGCTCTCGCGTTTTCGCGCCACCAGCGACCTCGTTCGCCTCAATGACGTGGCGGGAGATCCCGCCGGGGTGGCGATCCACCCGCGCCTGGTCGCGGCCCTTGCGGCTGCCGAGCGGGCGCGAAGGATGACCGGGGGCGCGTTCGACCCACGCATCCTGCGCGACCTGGAACGGCTGGGCTACGTCGGCGTGCCGCTGGAGATCGTCGCGGATACCACCGCGCCGAGTGGGACCCGTCCCACGTTCCCCGACGGCAGGTGGCTCCACTGCGACCCGCGAGCGTCCCGGGCCGCAGTCGCCGCGCCGGTGGACCTCGGCGGGATCGGCAAGGGGCTCGCGATCCGCTGGGCGGGCAAGGTCCTCGCGACGACTCTCCCGGAGCTCGACGACCCTGGGACGGGTGCGCTCCTCGAGGCCGGTGGCGATCTCATCGCGCGCGGAAACGCCCCCGAGGGCGGGCCGTGGATGGTGGCGATCGAGGATCCCACCGGGGGCGAGATGCCCGCGGTCGTCGCGCTCCACGACGGCGCGATCTGCACCTCGTCGATCGCCGTTCACCGCTGGCGGACCGACGACGGTCGAGACGTGCATCACCTGCTCGACCCACGCACCGGCGAGCCCGGCGGAGCGGGCCTTGCCTCCGTCACGGTCTCGGGACCGGACCCCGCCTGGGCGGAGGTCTGGTCGAAGGCGCTCTTCCTCGAGGGGGCCGCACGGATCGGCCCGCGCGCCCGTGCGATGGGCCTCGCTGCCTGGTGGGTCCGCGAGGACGGGTCCCTCGAGATGACGCCGGCTGCCCGGCAGCGCACCGCCTGGGTTCGCAGCGAGGCCTGACCTCGCTTCGGTGCGGAGCCCTCGAGGTCAGGCGGGCGCTGCCCCTTCGGCGAGGCCGTTCCCGGCGGTTCGCTCGGCGCGATCCCGGATGCCGAGGAGCATCCGGCGCTCCATCGGCAACGACGCCGCCTCGACCAGGGACCAGGCGAACCGATCGAGACGAGCGCCGCGGGTTCGCCGCCGCCCGCGGACGAGCAGGCGCGTTGCCCCGTCCCCGTCCGGCTCGAGCACGAAGGCCCACGACTCGTCCACGGCCATCGGCACGTCCGGATCGACGTGGGCAGGCCCCCCGGTCGACGGGTCGCGCGCAACCAGGACGAGGGAGCGGCCGGGGTCGATGGCGTGGACGAGGAAGGCCGGCATGTCGCCCTTGCGGAGCGAGACGATGTCGCCGACCGCGAGCACCTGGAGCTCCGGCACGATCGAATCGACCGACGTGATGTCACAGCCGGCGAGGTTCTCCAGCCAGTCGTAGCTGTAGAGCCCGCCGCGGCCCTGGCCCAGCTGGAGCAGCCACGGCCAGATCGCCTCCGGCGGCGCCGCGATGGTGATGGCGCGCGTGTGCCGGATGTCCGGGTCCGCGACGAGGTCGTCGCCGGGGAGCGGCCGGTAGATGTCGTTCGGGCGGGCGCCCCAGCCGCGCATCGCGGGCGAGAACCAGCGTGCCCAGGCGATGGGCAGCGTCACGGCGGCACCGAGGAACGCGACGGGAACGAAGCGGATACGCATGGACATACCTCCACCCGTAGCGTCAGGCGGCGCCGGCGCCTCTCGTAAGTGCCTTCCCGCCCGCTCGAGGGGACCTGCCGGCAGGTGGTGGGATGCCGTCAGCCCCGCGGCCGGCCCCCGCGCTGCGACGGACCGGGCGTCGTGCCGCCGTGCGGGGAAGCTACCCGGTGACGAACTCGCCGCCGTCGACGTTGATCACGTTGCCGCTGATCCAGTCGGAGTCCGTCGACGCGAGCGTCACCAGGGCGTCGGCGACGTCAGCGGTGGTGGTCAGCCGCGCGTGCGGGTTGCGAGCCAGCGTCTGTTCCACGACCCGCGCCGCCTCCGGGATCTTGCGAAGGGCCGCCGTGTCCGTGACACCGGCCCGGATCGCGTTGACCGCCACGCCCGCGTCGAGCCGCGCGAACTCCATCGCCAGCTGGCGGCAGTGGGATTCGAGCGCCGCCTTCGCCGCCGATACCGCTCCGTACGAGGGGATCATCCGCGCCGAACCTTCCGACGTCATCGCGAAGACCTTCGACCCGGCCTCCAGGAAGCCGCCGCGCCAGAGGTCCTGGACCCAGAAGACGATCGAGTTCGCCATCACGTCGAGGGTCATCTCGAGCTGCTTCCGGCTGATCGCGCCCTTCGGGTCATCGGCGAGGAACGGGAGGAGGGACCCGAACGCGAGCGAGTGCATGACCACGCGGAGGTACGGGCGGCGCCCCTCGGCGAGCGAATGGTCGAAACGGGCGCGAAGCTGGGCGAGCGCGTCGGCCCGCTTCTCGTCGTCGGCCGCGTTCATGTTGATGAACAGCGCCTCGGAGCCCGCGGCAACGATCGCGGCCTTCACCTCCTCGACGTGGGTGAGCCCCGCCCGGAAGTCGAGGTGCACGCCGGCGATCCGGTAGCCGGCCCTGGCCAGTGCCAGGCCGGCCGCCTGGCCCATCCCGCTCGATGCGCCAAGGATCAGCGCCCAGCGCTCGCGCTCGTCCGGCATTCGAACCCTCCCGTGCCCGCCCGACGACCACCGCGGGCCAGGCCGCGCGAGTCTACCAGCCGGGCAACAGGCGACTCCCCTGGCGCGCCATACTCGCGGTCGTGCGGATGGAGCTGACCAAGCGGGGCGACTACGGCGTGAGGGCCATGCTGGCGCTCTCCCGGGCCCCTGCCGGGCGGCTGCTCTCCGTCCGCCGCATCGCCGAGGAGATGGCGATCCCGGTCCGCTTCCTGCCCCAGGTGATGGGCGACCTGACCGCTGCCGGCCTGGTCAGCGCCGCGACCGGCCGGGCGGGCGGGTATCGGCTCGCGAAGCCGGCCGACCAGGTCTCGCTCCTCGACGTCGTGGAGGCGATCGAGGGAGACGGCCGCCGCCGATCCTGCGTCCTGCGCGCAGGACCGTGCGGGCTCGACGGCTTCTGCGACGTGCACGACGTCTTCTTCGCGGCGCAGGACGCCCTGCTCGATACGCTCGCCGCGGCCCGCCTGGACCAGCTACCCGCGCGCCGCGGCGGCCACCTGCCGGATGCCGGCGAGGGCGGCAGTCGCAAGGGCGAGTGACGTCGCGACCGACGCGGCGACCAGCACGGCCCCAGCCGTCGACGCTCCCGGTAGCTCCCCCGGGAGGCCCACCGCGAGGAGCGCCGTCCCCAGGTTGAGCCCGAGCATGCGCGCGGTCGCCACGCGTCCGAGCAGCCGTCGCTGGTGGGCGTGTACGAGCGGGCCGCCCGGGCCGATCGACGGCAGCAGGTGGCTCCAGCTCGCCACGAGCGCCTGGACCACCCAGCCGAGCGCGAGCGGCGCGGCCACGTCCCGCACCGACCAGCCCGCCGGCGTCGCGCCGACCACGAGGACTCGGCCCGCAGCCAGGCCCACCGCCAGCGCGAACCAGCCGACCGCCGCGACGAGCGACCAGCTCGTCAGGCGGTGCCACCCCGCCTCCGTCGTCCAGTGGCCGCGTCCGCGAACCGCGGCCACAGCGAATCCCGCAAGCCCAGCCGCGCCGGCCAGCGCGGCGAGCGACCCGGACCGCGCGATCAGGTCGGCGGCCGGACCCGGCCCGCCGGAGATCGCGAAGCCGAGCGCGACAAGGGGCACGCCGACGACGAGGCCGACCACAGCCGCCACCGACGACGCCTGTGGTCGCATCCGCCTGCCGAGCACGGTCGGGAGCAGGTGGACGAGCGTTCCCGTCACGACGATGCTGACGAAGACCAGCAGGTGCAGCCAAGCGTGG
>JADGQH010000323.1 GCA_017881985.1 Chloroflexota bacterium
CCGATGACCGCGCCGACGCCGGCGTGGCCCGTCCCCTCGATGAGCACGAGGTCCTTCGTCTCCGCGAGGATCGCGTGCGCGCGCCGGATCCGCGCCCCCAGATCCTCCACGACCTCGCCGGCGATGTACGCCTTCGTGAAGCCGCGCGGGATGTGGACCGGGCTCATCACGTCGTTGGGATCGGTGAGGCCGAAAACCGCCTTCATAAGGACGGCATCTTCGTCCGCCGGCACGCCGGTCTCGTCGGTGACCGTGCGCTGGCCGACCGGCTTCGTGAAGCCCGTCCGGAGACCCTCCTCGACGAAGGCGTGGACCAGGCCGAGCGAGGCGGTCGTCTTGCCGCGGTTCTGGCCCGTCGCGGCGAGGTACAGGTGGCGCATGCGTCGGCCGCGCGCGGTTGCTAGGGCCGGGTGGGCGCGTTCGCGAACGGGCTCGCGAGAATCGCGAGCGCGATCAGCGCGAACGCGGCGATGAGGACGAATGCGAGGCGCCGGTTCCGTCGCGCGGCGCTCGGCGACAGCCGGCCCGGTGTGCCCGGTCGCTGTCGCGGCCGACGCCGCGACGCGCGCTGGCCGCCGCGACGGCTCATCCGCGCGGGGTGGTCTTCCGCTCGACGAGCGCGATCGCCTCCTTGAGGCGCGCGATCGTCTCGGGGTCGACCGCATCCGGCTCGAGGTATGGGCCAAGCCGCTCGAGGACGTCGCTGACGAGGCCGAGGAACACGCTCGCGTCCGCCACGAAGAACTGCGGCTCGTTGTTGTAGCGGACCAGGGTCAGGCGGCCCTGCAGGACGCGGCGGTCCTCGATGTGGGCGATCTGCGTCGCGAACGAGTGGCCCTGGATCCCGTCGGGGTTGTTGAGGAAGTTGAGGGCGTTGTCGATGGCCAGGCCGAAGCGGGCCCGCCACGCGACGAGTCGCTCGTGGACCTCCGGCGAGATCCGAACCTCGGCCACCTCGTCGAAGACCTCCGGCGTCACGGTCAGCAGGCCGACGAGCGTGCTTCCGGCACGCGCGCCGAGCATCACCTGGAGCGACCGCTCCAGCGTGAAGACCTCCGAATCGAAGCGCGGGCTGGTGATGACGTCGGTGAGGAGATCCTCGACGTTGTCGAGCACCGCGGTGTCCGCCATCGCGGTCCCCAGGTGGCCGATCTCCTCCTTGAACAGGAACTTCTCTTCGTGGTCGAGCATGCCCGGATGGTACACCGGCGATACGCGGGCGCCGTGGGTCCCGGGCCGGCTTCGGCGAGGCTGCGGAGGGTGCTGCGGGCGCCGCGGACGCGCCCGGGCTCGACGGTGCGGCAGGCCTGCCGGTGCGCTCAGCCCGTGCCGTCGCCCAGGCGGCGATAGATGTTCGTCGTGACGCGTGCGACCCGGGCATCGGTCGGCGTGAAGCGACCCTGGTAGTAGTGCTGGCCGAAGGAGTCGAGCGCCCAGCCCCACTGGTACGTGCCCGCGGCGACCACCGTGCCGCCCGCCGGGGTCGTGTAGACGGAGGCGGTGTGAACCGTGGGATGACCCGTCGGGTCCGCCTGGCCTGCCGCCGTCACGGTGGGGCTCTGCGCCCAGAGCTCGGTGCCGGGCGGAGAGACTTTGGGATAGAACGTGTCGTACTCCTGTCCCACGAGGCTCACGAAGCGGTCTCCGTCGTGGACGCCCGTCCCGGCGTAGAGCCAGTGGCCCGAGTTGACCACGACCCAGTCCGCGGGGGTTCGAACCACGTGGCCGTACATCTGGCCGATGACCAGCGATTCGGGCCTGCTGACCGGAGGCAGCCGCCACTGGCACGTGGTGAGCTCGGGATGCGTCGCCGTGATCGGGTCCGCGGTCCTCGACTTGTAGCAGATCATCCGTCGGCCCGGCCCAAGCGGGGATGCCTCGAGGCGCACCTGCCAGTAGATCGTGTTGGCGCTCAGGAATGAGGCGCTCATCCCGGTCGCCAGCGCCCCCTCGAGCGTGTCGCGCATCGGTCCGGTCCAGTACTCGTGGTGGCCGGGCAGGACCAGGAGGCGGCGGCCCCCCACCACCTCCGGGTGCATCTCGAGGTCGAGGTCCGCGCAGTACGCCACGTCGTGGCCGTTGCGCTCCTGCCACCGGATGAACGCGGCCTCCCAGCGCGGAAGGTAGCCGGCCCCGCCGGCTTCGCTGTACGGGCGGTCGAAGCTGATCTCGTGGGCGCGCTCCCACGAAGCGCCGCCGTACGGGCCCGCGGGGAGAGTCCCGTAGAGTGATGGGCCGTGGTGGTTGTACGCCTGCCACGTCGCCGCGGCGTTCACGTAGAGCACGGAGGCCGGAGCAACGGCGCCCGGCCGGACGACGAAGACGGCCATGCCGGCCGACCCCGATGGTGGGTCGAGGACGACCACGTACACGCCGCTGGGCCAGTCGGGCGGCACCTCGATCCGCAGAGCCTCCGGCCACGGCTCCTCGGCGAGCCCCGACGTCGCGTCGACGACGAGCCCAGGGGTGGGCTTCGCCGAGAGGCCCGGGTCGACCCGCATCGGCCGGCCTCCCGCGCCCCCATACCATCCAACGCGATACCAGCGGGCATCGAACGGACCGTTTCCCCGCACGCGGAGCCCGATCGAATCGCCGGGCGCGACCGACGTGCGGTCGAGATACCCGAGGATCGTCGGGGTGCCGTACAGGCCGGCTCGCCAGCCTTGGTCCCCGGGCCGTCGGTTCTCCTCGGCGACCGCGCTGGGGCCTCGCGAGGGGCTCGGTCCCGGGATCCCGGGTGAGGGTGAGCCCGTCGTCGGCGAGGCGGACGACGGCGAGGCGGATGCGACCGGGCCGGATGCCAGCGGACCCGTCGAGGCCGACACCGAACCCCGCGGCAGGTCGCTCGGAACGGCCGGGCTGCAGGCCGCCACGACGAGGCCGGCCGTGGCGGCGAGAAACCCGCGCCGGGAGATGTGCCGGTCCGCGGGGTTGCCCCTGTCGACCGCGGGCTCCCCTGCTGGGTCTGGCTGGCCGTCCGCTCGCGTCAACGGGTTGCCGCCGCGTTCCGCGTCCGCGCCGGTGCGAGGAGCGCGCCGGCCATCTCCCGGACGGTCTCGGCGTCGAACGCGTCGAGGGCTGACCGCGCGAGCGCGTCGAGCTGCGGGCGGGTGACGCGGGCGAGGGCGGCCCTGACGCCGTCGAGCGATCCGGCATCGGCCGAGAGCTCGTCCACGCCGAGGCCCGTGAGGACGAGAGCGCCCGCAGGGTCGCCGGCGAGCTCGCCGCAGACCGCGACCGGGATGCCAACCGAATCGGCGCCGGCGACGATGCCGGCGATCGCGCGCAGCAC
>JADGQH010000324.1 GCA_017881985.1 Chloroflexota bacterium
CGCCGTCGTGGCTGCCGGGTCGCTCGTGGGCTGGCGGGTCGCCGCTTCCCGCGGCTCGGAGGCGACCGCCACGCGGTGGCTCGTGGGCTGGGCGGTCTCGTCAACCCTGCTTCTCACCCTGTTCGTCGCGTCACTCGCGACCGTCACGCCGCTCCCCGTGGACCATTACCACGCGTTCGTGGATCCGGCCGTCCTCGTGCTGGTCGGCCTCGGTGCGGCTGCGCTCTGGAAGCGCGACCTCGCCGGGCGCGGCCTCGCGGTCGTGGGCGTGACGGCGCTGGTCGCCTGGAACCTCGGCACCCAGCCGCCGGCCATGGCGGCGAACGGCGACTGGCCCGCGGCGCGTGATGCGGCGGCCAGGCTCGCGGCGGAGATCCGCGACGTCCCGACGGCGCTCCTCGACGTGCCGCCCTTCAAGCCGGTGACCGCGTATTCGTACCCGCTCGGGTTGCTGGGCGTGACGCCGGTGGATGTGCCGGCCGCGCGGCGGCTGGTCGTCATCTGCGACGACCTGTTCGAGGGGGTCGTCGGCGTCGCATGCCGGGGGCCCGCGGAGGCGGCCGCGCTCGATCGTGCCGGCGTCATACGGCCGATTCTCGTGGACCGATTCGCGCCGGCGCCGGGCCGGACCATCTCCGTCTACGAGCGTGCCGCCCCGTGAACGCGCGAACGCCGGCGTCCCAGATCGCCGGCGTTCGCTTTGCCTGAGACCCGGAAGGGGAGGGACCTCCCGGGGCGAGGATGTTCGGTTCAGCGGCTCGGCGGCCGCCGCGTGAGAAGGCTCGATGGTCGAACGGGCAGCATCCCGCGGTCGGGCGACGATGAACCCCCGACGACGGAGGCGAGCGCCGTGACGCCCTGGCGGGCGGGGAGCGGCGGGTAGAGCGGGCGGGTCGCGGGGGGCGCCACGGGGCGCGCGTACCGGCGCATCCGCACGGCGAGGTAGTACTCCATCACCTGCCGCACCTGCGCCTCGCCGAGCGCTTCGTCGGCGCGGAGCGCGTACTCGATGCGCGCGGTGGGGTTCATGGTCGTGCCGCCGGAGACCAGGCCCAGGTACTGCGGCGCGTCCGCGTCCTCGCGGATCTCGCGCAGGCCGCGGGCAAGCTTCGTGGCCGTCCCGAGGGACGGGGTCCGATCGCCGCGGACGAGGCGCGAGATCGTGGAGTGGTCGACGCCGGACGCCTGCGCCAGCTGGCGCTGCGACATCTTCTTGGCCTTGAGCTGGGCTCGCAGCCACTCGTTGAAGGGCCGACCGGTCTGCGTTGTCATGTTGGGCTGAGCGCTCCCTGGTCACGCGGGGGGTGCCGCGTCGAGGTCACTATCGGAAGTGGCGCGTCCCGGAACCATGACCCGTTGGTACTCCCGACGAACGCCGGTCGGCAGGGTCAACCGCGGGCCGGCATCTCCTCGCCGACGTGGCCGCCGCCCCTCCGGAGCGGCGAGATCGCGTAGAAGATCCCGCCGAAGACGATGATCGAGAAGACGCTGATCGTCCGGTCGACGAGCGCGATCGTGGTTGCCTGCGTCAGCGGGATCCCGTATGCGGCGGTCATGACGCCCACCACTCCCAGCTCCACGATCCCGAGGCCGGCCGGGCTCAGCGGAACCGCGGTGAGGAGCGAGCCGATCAGGGCAACGAAGAACGCCCCCGAGAGACCCAGCTCGACACTCTGGAAGCCGAGCGCCCGGACGACGAAGTAGAGCCGGAAGGCCTCCGTCGCCCAGATCAGCCCGGTCACCATGACCAAGCCGGGAAGCGCCCGGATGCCGACGGCTCCGAAGACGCCCTCCTCGAACCGATCGTAGAGCTCGACGAGGCGCTCGCGGCGCGGGATCGGCAGCCGGACCAGGATTCGCCGCCCGAAGTTGCGCAACGTGAGGAGCATCAGGGCGAGGACCACGACGACCCCGACGCCGATGGCAAAGACCACCTGGATCGACGGCGGCAGCCCGTTCCGGAAGCTCCAGTAGCCGGCCGCGAGGCCCAGGACGGCGATCGCGAAGAGGTCGAGGATCCGCTCGATGAAGACCGTCCCGAAGGTCCGCGAGAGCGAGGCCGTGCTGTTGATCTTCAGGAGGTAGGCGCGGTAGACGTCGCCGAGCTTCGCGGGTACGAGGCAGTTGACGAGCCACGAGAGGAAAAGGATCCGCGTCGCGTCCGGCGTGCCCACCCGGAAGCTCGCTCCGCGGAGGAGGAGCACCCAGCGAAAGCCGCGCAGCGGGAAGCCCGCGTAGAAGATGAGGAACGCGGCCAGGAGGAAGGCCGGGTTCGCGGCCCGAACGGCCGAGACGAGCTCGTTGACGTCGACGTTGAGCGCGACGCGGAAGACGAGGACGAGAAGAACGAGTGGGACGACGAGGCTGAGGATCGTCCGCGGCTGGCGCAGGCGGCGCCCGAGCGAGAGCTGGTCGGCGCTGGCGTCGCGGCCCTCGGCCGCGTCGCTCCCGTCGCGGGGTACTCCGGCTGCGGCGCCGTCGGCGGGGGCGCTGGCGTCGACGTCGGCGGCGGCGGCGTCGGAGTCGCGCGGGTCCCCTGGCCGAATCGTCGTCATCGCCGACCGCCGGACGCGGCGCGCCGGATGCGGCCGTTGCCGCGGGCCCGCTGGACCAGCTTCGCGAGAGGCGTCAGGCCGCGTGCGAAGTAGGTGGCATGCCCCGGCTGCACCTCGGCGCTGGCGAGGGCCCCGAGGAGCCCTGACGGCGTGGAGGGATCGCCGAGGACGCGCGTCGAGGCGACCCCGACCTCGAGGAGCGAGTGGGCGTCCGAGACCGCCACGCCGGGGAGGCCGGTGCGGAGCGCGAACGCCTGCGCGCGCTCGTTTCCCTCGCGGAAGACGACCCGCGCGTTGTAGGTCTCGACCCAGTCCACGAGCCCTGCCAGCACCTCGAGGTCCTCGGTGACGTTGGCCATCGAGCTCCGATGCCGGTCGAACGGGTGCGGGATCCCGACAAGCCCGCCCTGCTCGCGGACCAGCGCGATCGTTTCGGCCGGCGGAAGGCCGGGGGGGACGGCCGCCTGCAGGAAGAGGCAGATGAGGTCGCCGGCCGCGGTCTTGACCTCCTCCCCCACGATCACGGTCAGCCCGTCCGGCGCGCCGTCGCGGGCCCGAAGCGCGCCGTCGATCCGGTCGTGATCGGTGATCGCGAGATGCGTGATCCCCCGCCGCGCAGCCGCGACCGTCGCCTTGACGGGATCCGAAAGGCAGTCGAAGGACGCGTTCGTGTGGCAGTGGAGGTCGAGGAACGCGACGAGTTCAGCCGATCCTCGGTCTTCCG
>JADGQH010000325.1 GCA_017881985.1 Chloroflexota bacterium
CCCGCAGACGCCCCTGAACCTCGCCTGGCTCGACGGCGACCGGCGCCTGCTGGTCACCTCGCGGAGCGCATGGGCGCCCGAGACCTACTACACGCTCACGATCGCGTCGTCGGCCCGCAGCGCCGCGGGCGCGACGCTGGGTGACCCGCTCCGGACCGCGTTCTACACGCGGGGTCCCACTGGTGGGAGGATCGTCGCGACAGGATCGGTCTCGAATGGGCGGGTCTCGCCGGACACGGCGTTCATCGTCGCCTTCGATCGCCCCGTCGACGCGGCGGCCGCCCGGGCCGCCTTCCGGATCGACCCGCCCATCGCGGGTGAGCTCCAGTCCGACAATGCCGTCGGCCCGACCGAGAGCCTCACGTTCATCCCGGGCGATGGGCTCGTCGCGGGAACGAAGTACACGATCGCGATCGCAGCCGGGCTCGTCGACACGGACGGGGCGCCGGTCGCGGCGATCTCGCCGCTCACCGTCGAGACGATCGTGACGCCGGCCGTGGTCCGCTTCCGCCCCCGCGCCGGCGCCGAGGAGATCGCGCGCGACGCCGACATCTCGGTCCGCTTCACGCGCACGATGGATCGGGCCGCCACGCAGCAGGCCTTCGTCGTATCGGTCGGGGGAAAGCCGCTGGCCGGCGACTACCACTGGGCCGAGGACGATACCGTCGTCATCTTCAACCCGCGGGACCCGTTGCCCTGGGACACCGACGTGACGATGTCGGTCACGCGCGACGCCGTCGGCGCCGATGGCACGGCGATCTCGGGCCCGATCACGGCCCATTTTGCGACCGCCCCGAAGCCGGCGGCGACGCCAGCACCGACACCGACCGCAAAGCCGGCGGCAACACCGACACCGACACCGACACCGACCGCGAAGCCGACGCCCGCGCCTGCCAAGCCGACCGCCAGGCCGACGCCCGCGCCTGCCAAGCCGACCCCGCGACCGACGCCCAAGCCCGCGTCGCCGCCCTCCGCCAGTGGCGGCTCGACGGGTGGCGGCGCATGGGCCTCCGCTGAGCGCTACTTCCTGAGCCTGATGAACTGCACGCGCGGCGGCGGTCTCGTGACCTCGTCGGGTGCGTGCTCGAGCCCCGGTGGGAGTGGCGTCGCCCCCCTGGTGCTCGACAGCGGAATCAGCGACACGGTCTCCCGCCCCTACGCGAAGCTGCTCGCCGCCAGCGGCGTGTGCAGCCACTTCGACGGCGGGACCCCGGGCGACCGGCTCCGGCGGGCGGGCTACACCAGCTATCGCTGGGGCGAGAACCTCGGCTGCCTCTCGGCCTCGAGCGCGAACGCGTCGGCGCTCGGGACCCAGCTCTACTTCCAGTCGGAGCGCTCGTGGAGCCCGCCGGGCGGGCACTACGTCAACCTCATGAACCCGGCCTACGACCGGGTCGGGATCGGTGTCTGGATCTCGGGCAGCCAGATCCGGATCGTGATCGACTTCTACCGTCCGTGATCCGCGACGCGGTTCTGCACCTGATCAACGAGCAGCCCCTGCTCATCGACCTCTTCGAGGCGCCCTCACCGGGCGACAGCGTCCTCGTCGGCACGAACCTGCGGACCATGAGCCGGACGCGCCCGGTCTTCGCCGAGCGCGCGGACTCCACGTTCGTCTTCCCGTATACCCACATCCGCTTCGTGGAGCTGCCCGTCGCGGCGGCCGCGTCCGAGTATCCGGAGCCCATCGTGTCGATCCAGCTCGCGGAGCCGGAGCCCGACCTCGAGGTCGACGAGGACTTCCTGCGCCGCGTCCGCGAGCTCTGACGCGGCATCCCGCGAGCCCTGACGCAGCATCCGCGAGCCCTGACGCAGCATCCGCGAGCCCTGGCGCGGCGCGATCGCCGGCCGGTCGCTGCAGCCGCGACGAGCCTTGCGCGCCGGCCGGCCGGGGCGCCGCGTGATCGGGCGGTGAGAGGCCGGTGCTAGACTCGCTCGCCATGACCGAAAACCTCGTGATCGTCGAGTCGCCGGCGAAGGCCAAGACGATCGAACGCTACCTCGGGCCCGGGTACACCGTGCTCGCCTCCTACGGCCACGTCCGCGACCTGCCGGAGAACCCGGGCAAGGGCCAGCTGGGCGTGGACGTCGAGCACGACTTCGCGCCCGACTACGAGATCCCCGCCGACCGGCGCCGCCAGGTCACCGCGATCGAGAAGGCGGGCCGTCGCGCAGACCACATCTTCCTCGCCACGGACCTCGACCGCGAGGGCGAGGCGATCGCGTGGCACGTGGCCGAAGCAGCCCACCTTCCCGCCGACCGGACGAGCCGCGTCACCTTCAGCGAGATCACCGAGCCGGCGATCCGGGCCGCCTTCGCGGCGCCCCGGGCGATCAACGTGGACCTCGTTGACGCCCAGCAGACCCGTCGGATCGTCGACCGTCTGGTCGGCTATACGCTGAGCCCGCTCATCTCGCGGAAGGTCCGCTCGGGTCTCTCGGCTGGCCGCGTCCAGTCCGTGGCAGTTCGCCTCGTTGTCGAGCGCGAGCGCGAGATTCGGGCGTTCGCGGCGCGCGAGTACTGGACGATCGAGGCGACGCTCCTGGCGCCGGACGGCACCCCGTTCACGGCCGAGCTCGTGCGGATCGCCGGGCACAAGCCGGTGATCGAGGATGCGGAGACGGCGCGCCTGCACACCGAGGCGCTCCGCGCCAGCCGCCCCCTGGTCCGTGCGGTGTCGGTCAAGACCTCGAAGCGAAGCCCTGCGCCGCCGTTCACGACCTCAACCCTCCAGCAGGAGGCGAGCCGGAAGCTCGGCTTCAGCCCGAAGCGGACCATGTCGGTCGCCCAGCGCCTCTACGAGGGCGTCGAGACGCCGGACGGACAGGTTGGGCTCATCACGTACATGCGAACCGATTCCGTGGCCCTCTCCGACCAGGCGCTCGTGGAGGCCCGCGCGGTGATCGAGGCGCGGTACGGCCGCCCGTACGTCGTGGCGAAGGGCCGCCGCTACCGGACAACGTCCCGGAACGCACAGGAGGCCCACGAGGCGATCCGGCCGACGTCCCTCGCGAGGGAGCCGGATGCGCTCGCCGGATCGCTCGGGCGCGACGAGGCACGGCTCTACCGCCTGATCTGGCAGCGCACCCTGGCGAGCCAGATGACCGAGAAGCAGCTGGAGACGACCACGGTCGACCTCGCGGACGCCGGGTACGACCTGCGCGCCTCGGCGACGCGCACGCTCTTCGACGGCTTCAGCCGGGTCTACACGGAGGGCCGCGACGAGGGCGAGGAGGAAGCCGAGCGAACGCTTCCGCCGCTCGCCGAGGGC